>JAADHX010000349.1 GCA_013151655.1 Actinomycetota bacterium | reverse complement strand
CACAGCGGCACCGTCGCGAAGCCAGAAGCGAAGCGGGCCACGAGGTACACGCCAGCTTTCACCATGGTGGCCGAATGCAAAAAGGCGCTAACCGGCGTAGGGGCCGCCATCGCGGCGGGAAGCCAGAAATGGAACGGAAACTGAGCAGACTTGGTTGCCGCTCCAATAATGACCAACACCAGGGCGACAGCAACAGCTGCACCGGTCGGCGGCTCACTCAGGAGCTCAGATAACGACGATGTGCCGGCTTCGACGCTGAGGATCACGAAGCCACCCAGCATCGCCAGTCCCCCGGTAACCGTGATCAAGAAGGCTTGAAGTGCCGAGGCCCGAGCCACCGGATCGTGGTGGTTGAAACCAATCAGCAGGAACGACGTGACCGACGTGAGCTCCCAGAAGAGAAAGAGTACAAAGATGTCGTCGGCGACAACCAAGCCCACCATCGACCCGGCGAATGCGGTGAGTGCTCCGGCGAACGCACCCAGGCGCGGATTCGATGCATCGAAGTACCCAGCTGCATAGACGCAGACCAGCAGCCCAATGGCACCTATCAGCCACACCATCAACATGCTGAAGGCATCAACGCGCATGCTGATCGAGAGCCCTAACGCAGGGACCCAATCGAGAGACCCAGCCGGAAGGTCACCGTCGAGAACCTGCGGCGTGTAAATCCCAGCCCAAACTAACGTCGCGGCCGGCGCCACAGCGACCAGCGCGAAAACGCGCCGGCCGAGCTTGTGGCCAGTGGCCATCGCAATGGCCGCAACAGCGACGTAACTAAACAGGACAATCGATAACGTCGTCATTGAGTTCGGCTCATCTCGAAGCCGACTTCGCTGGTCATACGGACGACAAAGTTGTCGAGTACCACAGAGTTCGACACCGCCACAGAGTTGTCGTCGTCGTTCACAGGGCTTGGGTCACTCAGGGTCGGGACTTCAATGCTCAGGTCAATTCCGTGCAACGTTTGCTCGGGACCTACGATACACGCGTTGCACCGATCAACACGTTCCATCCGGCGAGCGCACCACGTGGTCGCCGCCGTCCGACGTCAGCTCATGCACACAAGCGACATCGAGACCGGCGATTGTTAAACTCACGGTAGTGAACAGCGAATCGGGTACCGAAGTGCTCCAGGCGGCATTGCTACTGCAGGCGGCACCGCCGATCTACTACCAACCAGCCGACTCATGAGCGTCATCTGGCTATACGTCGCTCTCGTCCTGTTGTTGATCGGGGTCAACGCCTTCCTGGCGGGAACAGAGATGGCGTTCGTTTCGCTTCGCGAGGGCCAGATTCGTGCTCTGGCATCGAGTGGCCAGCGAGGTCGGCGTGTCGCCGAGCTCGCGAGCGAACCCAATCGGTATCTTGGCACGATTCAACTCGGCATCACCGTGGCCGGGTTCCTGTCGGCAGCGTCGGCGGCGGTGTCGATCAGTCAACCCCTCGCCGACCTCATACCACTGGGTCGTTACGCGACAGTCGTTTCGCTTACCGCGGTCACCATTGCCATCGCGCTATTGACGCTAATTCTAGGCGAAATGGTGCCAAAACGCCTCGCCATGCAACGAGCGGAACGCTGGAGCTTGGCCGTCGTAACTCCCCTGTCGGCATTCATTGCCATTAGCCGTCCATTGATCTTCGCGGTCAGTCACATGACCAACGTTGTGGTAGCGGCGGTGGGCGGAGACCCCAACCGCCAACGCGACCAAATCAGCGACAATGAGATAATCGAGCTAGTCGAGGCACAGCCGACCCTGAGCGATACCCAACGCCAAATGATGGCAGGCGCAGTCGAAATCGCAGATCGCCGACTGAGCCAGATCCTTGTCCCTCGCGGCCGGGTCACCACCATCGACGCCAAGACCCCCGTGACGCTCGCAGTGCAAGAACTCCTCGAAAGTGGTCATTCCAGAGCCCCAGTGATCGACAAAAGGGGCCTCGACAGCTTCGTCGGCGTCGTCCACCTACGTCAGCTCCTAAGCTCGACAGGAGTTGTCGGCGACGTGACCATTCCCGTGCTCGCTCTCCCGGAGTCGCTGACCGTGCTGGAAGCGCTCCACCAGCTCCAGACAGCGCGGAGCGCGCTCGCCGTTGTTGTCGATGAACACGGAGGCGCTGAGGGCATCGTGACCGTCGAAGACATCATCGAGGAACTCGTCGGAGAGATATACGACGAAACAGATCGAGTGCTCCTAGGCGTGGAACAAGACCACAACGGATCGTTAACCGTGCCAGGGGCGTTCCCGATTCACGACCTACACGACCTCGGTGTCGACCTCCCAATCGGCCCATACTCGACTATCGCCGGTCTCGTCGTCGATCAGCTCGGGCGGATCGCCGAACCAGGCGACCATGTCGACCTCGGTCGCTACACCATCGAGGTCATGGCCACCGAACGCCGCGCCATTCGCACTGTCCGCATTGACCTACGCCCCGAACCCCACGACACCGTCACCCCAGATCGAACGTGAGAACCCGAGCGTTCGCCACCAACTCCCGCGGGGTCAGCCCTTGGAGCCCGACGCCGCGACCCCCTGGCGGAAGTGCCGCTGAAAAGTGAAGAAGATCACTGCCATTGGGATGGTGGTGATCAGGCTGGCCGCCATCAGGGTGTTCCAGGGGTTCGACTGGCCGAAGGCGCCGCGCAGGAGTGCCAAGCCGACGGGCAAGGTTCGGATGTCGGGGTTGCTCGGCGCGGCCAGCAGCGAGTGGAGGAATTCGTTCCAGGTGCCTTGCACACTCAGGATGGTGAGCGCGATCAGCCCAGGCTTGACGAGAGGCATCATGACGCGGCTGTACGTCTGCCACAAACTGGCGCCGTCGAGAGCGGCTGCTTCTTCGACTTCGGGAGGCACCAGGTCGAAGAAGCCCTTCATCATGAAGATCGAGAACCCGTCGAAAATGAGCGGGAGAATCAGTCCCCAGTACGTGTTGAGGATTCCGAGTTCCTTCATGACGAGGAACCGCGGGATCACTAACACGATCGCGGGGATGGCCTGCACGGCGATGACCGCGCCGAAAATGAGCCACCGTCCTCTAAATCGCAGCCGTGACAGCGCGTAACCCGCCATGGTAGCGAGCAATACGCGTCCAATAGTGACCGAAACCGTCTGGATGGTCGAGTTCAGCGCCCAGCGAGGGATCCGGATTCGGTCGTTGTTGAGCGCTTCGACACCTTCGAGGGTTGGGCTGCCCCGATCGACATCGAAGGTCAGTGCAGTCGGGTTCTCAGCAATATCGGGCAGCGATTTGAACGACGACACCCCGGCCAACACGAATGGCATGATGAACAGCAGGGCGAAGATCATCAGCATGGAGTACGACGCCAGCATTCTGAGCCTGTGGGGCCACCGACCTGCCTGCTGGGATGTAGGTCGCGGTTCTTGATCGATCGTGTCTGCGTTGGTCGAAACAGTGTTGGTCGAGACAGTGTTGGTGGAGACAGTGTTGGTGGGA
>JAADHX010000169.1 GCA_013151655.1 Actinomycetota bacterium | reverse complement strand
CGAAGATGGACAGCACTGTTCGGTCGATGTGGCAACCGAGCTCGATGCATCGATTCGAGAGGTGATGGATCAATGACAGTTCACAACAACTCTGGCTCGTTGGCGATCGACAACATCGGGTCGCTAATCACCAACGACGAGGCTCTGGGCCGGGGACCGCTCGGCATCATTGAGCATGCATCGGTGGTCATCACCGACGGTGTCGTCGAGGCCATTGGGCCTGCGGGCGCAATCGCCGACACCCGCATCGATGCTGAGGGGGCGTGTGTGCTTCCCGGCTTTGTCGACTCCCACACCCATTTGGTGTTCGCTGGCGACCGGTCTTCTGAGTTTGTGGCCCGCATGGCCGGAGAGCCGTACGACGGTGGCGGTATTCGAGTTACCACCGACGCCACTCGCAACACGCCGACGAGCGAGCTCGACACTTTGCTCCGGTTGCGGTTGGCCGAAGCTCACCAGGCCGGGACAACCACTATCGAAATCAAGTCTGGTTACGGACTCAACGTTGCCGACGAAGTTCGTTCACTCGAGGTCGCCAGTCCATACACCGACGAAACAACCTTCCTCGGTGCACATCTTCTTCCAGCCGAGTACGAGGGCCGGGCCGATGACTACATCTCGTTGGTGTGCGGCGAAATGCTGGCTGGAGCCACGCCCCACGCGAAGTGGGTCGATGCGTTCTGCGAAACGGGTGCTTTCGATGCCGACCAGTGCCGCGCCGTTCTCGAAGCTGGGAGCGAAGCTGGCCTCGGCCTGCGTCTTCACGGCAACCAGCTTGGTACCGGGCCCGGTGTTCAGTTGGCGGTCGAGTGCGGGTGCGCTTCGGTCGATCACTGCACTCATCTAACCGATGCCGATATCGAAGCGTTGGCTGGCAGCGACACGGTCGCCACGTTCTTACCGGCGGCCGACTTCTCGACCCGCCAGCCTTATCCTGATGCCCGGCGGGTTATCGATGCCGGCGCCACCGTCGCCATCGCGTCGAACTGCAACCCAGGTTCTAGTTATACGACGTCGATGTCGTTCTGTATCGCGCTGGCCGTGCGCGACATGAACATGACCATCGACGAAGCCATCCAGGCAGTGACGGTCGGTGGCGCCGCGGCTTTGCGGCGAGACGACATCGGCAAGTTGGTGCCAGGGTCGGCCGGACACGCTGTCATCCTTGACGCGCCGACACATCATCATCTGGCCTATCGACCTGGCGTTCCTCTGATTCGTCAGACTATTGGCCCGTTAGGCGACTTCGCCGGCTAGTTAGGAGTCTCCGGTTGATCCCGACATTGCTTGTAGTCGGCATAGTTCTGGGCGTTCTCAGCCAGCGGCGACTGCCATTTCGGCCGGCGGTTGTTGCCCTGATCGCAGCGGCGCTGCTGTGGGGTTTGGCTGTTGGCATTGCAAGTGGCTCGCTCTTCATCTTCTTTGGGGGCACCGGTCTCGCACTGGTCAACCTCATTGTCGGCGCCGTCGCCGGTGCATCGGTTATGAACGCCACACGTCGACTCGTGGCATGAAACACTGGGTCGATGAGCACCAACAACACAACTACGACCGGCAGCCAGATGAGTGGTTCCGATGACTCGACAGCCGATGCGCTGACGGGCGAAACGGTCGAGTTGTTGCAGGCCATGATTCGCAACAAGTGTGTCAACGACGGCCGCCCAGAGTCTGGCGACGAGTTCCGCAACGTCGAGCTTCTGCGTGGGTTCTTGGAGGGGCCGGGGATCGAGTTTCAAACCTACGAGCCCACGCCGGGTCGGTCTTCGCTGGTTGCTCGTATTGAGGGCACCGACCCCGATGCACCTTCGGTTTGTTTGATGGGCCACACCGATGTCGTGCCAGTTTCGCCTGAGGGCTGGAGCGAGGATCCATTCGGCGGTGAGGTGATCGATGGCGAGGTGTGGGGTCGGGGAGCTATCGACATGTTGAACCTGACGTCGTCGATGGCGGTTGCGTTTCGTCATCTTGCTCACACCGGCTTTAGGCCTCCTGGCGATCTGATCTATTTCGCCGTTGCCGATGAGGAAGCCGGCGGCGCCCATGGTGCGGGCTGGTTTGCCGAGAACGACTACGACCCGATTGCGGCCGATTTCGTGCTGACCGAGTCTGGTGGTATTCCCCTTGGCGGGCCTGAGCCTCGGTTGGCGATGACGGTGGCCGAAAAGGGTATTGCGTGGCGGCGGTTGAAGATCAAGGGCACGCCTGGTCATGGTTCGAGGCCGTTCCGGGCCGACAATGCCTTGGTTACGACGGCTGAGGTTGTGCGACGGTTGATCGATTACCGCCCGTCGCCGCATCTGACCGAAATTTGGACCGGTCAGGTCGAAGCTCTTGGTTATGAAGGCGAGATGCGCGACGCGTTACTCGATCCGGCCAAGGTGTTCGATGCCATCGATTCGATCGAGAGCACTAATACTGCGGCTCGTTTGCACGCGTGTACGCACACGACGTTCTCGCCAAATGTGATTAGTGGTGGTGTAAAGACGAACACGATTCCCGATGAGGTCACGGTCGATCTCGATATTCGTACCGTGCCTGGCGAAACCGGTGCCGAAGTCGATGCCCACTTGAGGGCGGCGCTTGGCGACTTGTATTCGCGTGTCGAGGTGGAGTCGATTCACGACACTCCGTCGACTTCTTCGCCGGTCGACACGCCGATGTGGGCCACTCTTAGCGAGCTGGCCGCCGAGACGTATCCGGGCGTTCGGCTGGTTCCGACGATGACTACTGGCGGTACCGACTCGCGATTTTACCGCAACAAGGGTGCGGTGGCTTATGGGGCTGGTTTGTTCAGCAAGAACTGCACCTACGAAACGTTCACAGCTCGTTTCCACGGCAACAACGAACGGGTCGATATCGAGTCGTTGGCGTTGACGACGCAGCTTTGGCTCGGAGTGGCCACCCGCTTCTGGGATGTGGCTGCCAGCTAGGTTTCTTGCTTCTAGTTGGCCAGCGAGGCGCTGAGGTTGGTCTACCGCTCGACGGCCAACCTCACGATTGGAGCGAGAGGCTCAAGTCATCATGCCCGGGTTCTACCAGCGTGGTGGGAGATCGATTGGTTCGAATGGGTTGGGAGACTTTGCACACTCGCCGGGAACCCGTGTTGAGTCTTCCGAACATAAGGATCCGCCGTCAGTCGTGGCCGAGCTGCGGTCGGCTCGTGCCGGGGTAGCCCTGTTCGGCGCGTCATTCTTGGATTCGTTCGATCCGCGCTGCCCGGAGGTTGGTTTGGGTGGTGGTCTTGGGGGTGGGTTGGTCCATTTGTCGATCGGTTGCCCTGTGAGGTCTTGTTCTAAAACCCATTGCCCCGGACGATCACCGGGCCGGAGGTGGGCTCCCATCTGATGTAAACGTGTGTGATGGGTTGGACAGACGAGCGCGAGGTTGTCGATCTCGGTTTCGCCGCCTTCTCGTGTGAAGGTCAGATGGTGGGCATCGCAGCGGGATCCTCGCATGTTGCACC
>JAADHX010000167.1 GCA_013151655.1 Actinomycetota bacterium | reverse complement strand
GTCGAGACGGTTTCGCCACTAAACATCGCCCAGTGGAACGACTTCCCGCTGCGCTCGCGGCTGGAAGCCAGGCTCGGACTGCCTACCCATGTTGACAACGACGCCAAGGCGCTCACCCTGGCCGAAGGTTGGATTGGTGCCGCGGTTGGCGAACCCGACTTCTTGGCGATGGTCGTTTCGACCGGTGTTGGGGCCGGCATCGTGAGCGATGGCCGACTTCTCGACGGCGGACACGGTAATGCTGGCCATATCGGCCACGTGGTTGTGGTTCCAGACGGACGTCTGCACGCCGGTATCGCGGGCACCCTCGAAGGGGAGGCATCAGGTACGGCCATCGCCGCTCATACAGGACGACCAGCCAAAGACGCATCCGTTGAATGGCAGATTCGCACCGCGAAGCTGGTGGGTCGCGCTGTTGGCAGCGTCTGCAACTTGCTCGACATGAAGTTGGCTGTGGTGGCCGGTTCGGTTGCGCTCGGTTTCGGAGACGTGTTCTTCGATGCCGCCAACGATGAGCTTGGGCGCGTTGCGCTTCTCGACCACAGTCTCGGAGCCACAATTGTTCCAGCAGGTCTCGGGTCAGACGGTCCGCTCGTGGGCGCTGCCGCGGTGGCGTGGTACCGCTCGGGATATCGCTTAGGCGATCTTCAGTTGTAGGCCCATTCTCGCAGCGGCGGCCACTAGTACTCGTCGCGCTCACCGTCGTCGGAGCGTTCTAGGGCCGGTTCTATTCCGTTTGCCCTGAGAATTCGCCCATCTTCAGGCCAAGATCAATCGAATAGATCGACGAGTGGTTTCGCCGGTTGGACCCTGCGAAGGCCGAGCAACCTGTCGCTCGCCACGTAGTGGGCGCCCCGGTTCGCTCCTCGGGAATAGAGCAGGCCGGCATCGACCAGCACCCGTAGATCGTTGGTGGCGGTCTGTTTGCCGATCTGATTGCCGGTGGCGGACTTGACCGACTCGATGTAGCTCGAGTTGCGGACCCGGTGCCCCATGAGCGCATCGTGGAGCACCGCTACTGACCGGTCGTGTGCCGTGGCGTCGCTAGCAGCGCTTTCGAGGATCCCCCAGAGTTCTTCGGCTTCGGCTAACCGACGGGTCAGCACGGTGGCTTGGATGTGGTGGGCGTTGAGGCAATACCGAATCCAGTCGCGTGCATCTAGGTTGGATGCCCATTCGGGACCGCCAACGGTGCGAAGAATGCCGTAGTAGCTCTGCGTGTGAGCGCCGAGGTACTCCTCGATTGATGCGAACTCGGGGACAAGTGTTCCGGATCGGGCCAGCACTAGCGTTTGCAGGATTCGGGACATTCGCCCGTTGCCGTCCTTGAACGGGTGGATCTTGACGAGGTTGAGGTGGGCCATTGCGGCGTCGATCATGGGTTCGCCGGTTGCGCTGTTGAGATGGCGACACAAGGCGTCGGTGAGCGGTGTGGCCAGTTCGGCATCAGGCCCGGCGTATTCGGCTTGCCCGGTAGTGGCGTTCACGATGTAGATGTCGCCGGGACGGATGAGTCCGGGGTGTGCATCAAGGTCGAACTCGGTGGTGATGAAGTGGATAACTTTGAGTAGCCCTGTCGAGTACTCGAAGTGTGGGTCCCGTGCGGCCTGGAGTACATAGGTCATAGCCCGCTGGTAGGACCTGACCGCTTCGATGGCGACGGTATCTTCTGATGTGGCGCCTCCAGCAACGACTGCCGCGGCGTCTTCGACCGTGACCACGTATCCCTCGATCGAGTTGGACCCACGGATCGCGGCGGCTTGGGCTTGGCGGCGCATTTGGCCGACCCATCGGCGCGGCTCGGCGGTGCGGTGGCGTAGACCAGTTTGGATCTGCGCGATTTTGCCTATGGCAGCGTGCTCGGCGTCGCCTAGTTCTGGGGTCTCGATGATCTGGCTGTGAACATCCACGATGATGATTATATCATCAAGTACTGGGCGTATAAACTAGTAAACGAACAATCGACCGATCATGAGTGTTGGTATGGATGGCTCTCGTCGTGCACCGTCAACTTCAATCGGCTCAACGGCCTGACGGGTCAGCCAGAGTGCGCTCGGTGGCATCAATGATGATTTGAGCTAGTTGTGGCGCGGCGTCCTCTTGGAAGAAGTGGTGGGCGTTGGCGACCGTCACGTGTGGTTGTCCCAGCGCGCCTGGTACCAACTTCAGGAATCGCTTGTCGCCACCAGCAGTGACGGGGTCGCTATCGCTGAAGCAGGTGATGAAGGGCTTATGCCACTGCTTGAAAACGTCCCAGGCTGCGTTGTTGGCCGCGGCGGCCGGGTCATCTGGCCGAGTCGGGACGAGCGATGGAAGGACGCGGGCACCCTCCTTATAACTGTCGTCGGGGAACGGGGCGTCATAGGCGGTGATCTCGGCGGTCGTGAGTTCGGTGATGGTGGCACTGTTGAGCAAGAACCCGATGTCGAACACTGGTGTGGTCTGGCTGAACTTCTGCCAGGCTAAGAATGCCTCGCTTGGCGTACCTTCGCCCGTCGGCAGACCGGTGTTCCCGATGATCACCCGGTCGAACCGATCAGGGCTGGCAGCCACGAGCCGTAAGCCGACGAGGCCGCCCCAGTCTTGACCGAAGAACGTCGCACCGCTGAGATCGAGGTGGTCGATAATGGCTGCTTGCATCCAGGCCACGTGACGCTCGTAGGTGTAATCAGTCTTCTCGGTTGGTTTGTCGCTCTTGCCGAACCCGACGAGGTCGGGAGCGATCACGCGATGCCCAGCCGCTACCAACAGCGGGATCATCTTTCGATACAGGTAGCTCCACGACGGTTCGCCGTGCATGCACAGTACGGGCGCTGCGTCGGCGGGACCCTCGTCGAGGTAGTGAACGCGCAGTGTGCCTCCCTCTTGATCGGAGATCTCGACATAGTTGGGAGCGAACGGATAACCAGGAAGATCAGCGAAGCGCTCATCTGGCGTACGCAGTGTTTTCAAGGAGTGATCCTTTGAGCGGGTCAGATCGTCTAAATCGGCCTATGTCGTTTTTCGGAAAACCCTTACCGGCAGGTAGGTGTATCCCTTAACGAAGGAAGACAAAGTTCGTTCTGGCTCGGCTTGGACTTCTACGCGTTCGAATCGTTGGAGGATTTCCTCCCAGAGAATGCGCAGCTGCAGTTCGGCAAGACGACTACCCATGCAGAAGTGAACTCCGTAACCGAACGAAAGGTGTTGGTCGGCGTTCTCGCGTTCGATATCGATGTCGTCGGCATTGTCGCCAAATACTGATTCGTCACGATTGGCCGACACGTACCACATCAGTACCTGGTCGTCTTTCTTGATCTGTTTGCCACCGAGTTCGGTATCGCGGGTGGCGGTCCGCCTCATGTAGGGGAGCGGGGTCTGCCAGCGAATAACCTCCGACACCATTTTTGGAATCAGGGTGGGGTCTGCAATGAGCTTGTCGTACTGCTCTGGGTATTTGTTAAGTCCATACACGCTGCCAGACATGGTGTTG
>JAADHX010000370.1 GCA_013151655.1 Actinomycetota bacterium | reverse complement strand
GTAGCCAGTATCGCGAGAACGAGCATTAGCCAGAACTCGCAAACGATCGAAGTGGTTGGTGGTGGTGTTGTTGTTGTTGTTGTCGCATGCAGGTGCCCCGTCGTGTTAGCTGGGTTATCCAATGATCATTCCGAAGCCGACCACATTCACACTCATGCCCGGTTCGTTCGCTCTCTCGGAGTCTTGCATGATCGAGCTCGGCACCGACAACCAAGAGGTCAGGTGTGTGGCCGACTATCTACGATCGGTCCTGGCGGCCGAGCCATGCGGGTTGACACTTGACATCGGCGTCGCAGAACGAAGCGCCATTCGATTGCGTTTGTCCGACGAACTCACCGAGGCCGTCGATCCAGGTGCACCTGTCGATGAACGGTATGAGCTGGGAATCTTCGACGACCTGATCGAGCTGGTTGCCGCCCAGCCGGTGGGCTTGGTACGAGCCGCGCAGTCGCTCCACCAGCTCGTGCTGAGCCACCTGCGGATCGATGCAGACACCCGCGAACTGGTTGGTGGAAGTGTTGATCTTCGGGCATTGCACATCTCTGATCGACCCCGCTTCGGCTGGCGGGGCATGCACCTCGATTCCAGCCGCCACTTCTTCTCGGTTGCCGAAGTGAAGCGGTTTCTCGATCTGCTGGCCGCGTTCAAGTTCAACGTCTTCCACTGGCACCTGACCGACGATCAAGGTTGGCGAATCGAGATCGATGCATACCCAATGCTCACATCGGTCGCCGCGGAGCGGGCGGGCGACGAGCCCAGTCGCAACGGGTTCTACACAAAGGATCAAGTCCGAGATGTCATCGCCTACGCGGCCGAGAGACACATCGACGTTGTTCCAGAAATCGATCTCCCAGGACACACAAGGGCGGTCTTAGCCGCGTACCCCGAGCTGTCCTGCACGGGTGGTCCGTTCGCGGTTTCGACGAGGTGGGGCATCCACAAGGATGTTCTGTGTCTCGGAAACCCGGCAACAACCGAGTTCGTCGAACGGGTTCTCGCTGAGGTCGCCGAACTTTTCCAAAGCCAGTTCGTTCATCTCGGCGGCGATGAATGCCCAGTCGACCGCTGGGGTGCCTGCGTCAAATGTCAACGACTGGTAGCAGCCGTTGGTCTGACCGACGAATCCGAACTTCAAACATGGTTCAGCAGGCGGGCTGCGGACTACCTCGTCGGTGTTGGACGAACCGCAGTCTTCTGGGACGAGGTGTTAGATGGCGGCCTTCCAGCTGGAGTAGCGCTTATGTCGTGGCGAGGCGTTGAGTATGGCCAACGCGCCGCCGCGCTCGGCCACGATGTCGTCATGGCGCCCGAGTCGCACTTGTATTTCGACTATCGGCAGACCTCTCAGGGCCTCGACCCCGGCGCCGACTGGGCCGAACCGACGACGCTCGCTCAGGTCTACGGCTTCGAACCGACAGCGGGCCTCAACGACCCGCCCGCGATCGCCCGCGTTCTCGGTGCCCAGGCCAATGTCTGGACCGAACTGATCCCCGACATGGCCAGGCTGGAGTCGATGGTGCTGCCGCGAATGTGCGCACTCGCCGAGGTTCTCTGGTCAGACCCATCACCGCGCGACTGGGCTGAGTTCCGCAACCGGCTCACAACCCATGCATCGTGGATTCGATCGATTTACAACCCGCACGAATCGTTGTGACTCCGCCACGGTAGACCGCCCCTGTCAGCGGGGAACGGGGTCGAAGGTAATGAAGCCGCCGGCGGCCCAGGTTGGGGCTGGTTGCTCGTAGAGCTCGGTCGAGTCGGTGTAGGCGACGTCGAGGACTTTGCCTCGAAGCGGCCCGCGTAGTTCGCTGAATAGCTGCACACAGTCGCGGTCGTCGCTCTTGGCCCGTAAACAATGCTGCTCGTATCCGGCGTAGTCGCGACGTTCGATGTGCTCGAAACCAGCCTCCAGGCTGGCCCACGCGGCCTTCACGCCGTCGGGTTCGGGGTCGAGGGCTTCGTGGCTCGGCGTGCCGTGACCGATTCCGTGATGGAACTGATCGGCGGTCGCAACAATGACGGCATCGGCCGCGATCGACGCGACTTCGTCGTAGTTCGGAAGCTCGGCTGGCTGGGTTCCGGCCAGGAATGGATAGCGCTCGACGAGGCGCCGGTCGGTGATGCCTTGGCGTCTGGTTTCGGCGTCCCAGAAGTGGCGAAGGATTCGAAAGGCGTGGTCGCCTTGCCACTCAGTTCTGAAGTCGAGCCCCGGGCCTTGAATGCCCCAGGTTTCGTGATCGGATGGGTTTCCCCCAGCCGTCACTGCCTGTCGCGCGTTGTCCATCTCGGCGGTAAACGCGTGCAGAACACTGATGGCCAGGACCGTGTCGGCGCCGGTGTCGAGGCAAGCATTGACCGCAGCGGCGGCGTGAACTCCGCAGTCGGCTACTCCGACGTGGCCGAAACACACAACCCCTCCGTCGGTCAAAGTGCTGCTCACATCCCAGCGGCGAGCCTCGTCGAGAAGTTTGTACGTCCCGGCATCGCCGAGGTCGTTGAGTTCGCGAGCGTACAGATCGTTGATCAGCACTTGGAGCGCCGTTCGGTCGTTGGCGGCATCGTTGCTCATTTGACGCCTACCCCGCACTCGGCTGGATACGGGAACCAACGCAGGTGTTCGAAGTCTTCGGTCGTTGATGGTGGTTGGAGTGGGGTGTTGCCAGCTTCGGCGTCGGCGATGTCGTGCGCTTGGCTGATGAAATCTGATAACGGCGCGTTGCCAAGCCTGGTGCGATGGTCTTCATAATGAAGGCCGTCGGAGTTGTAGCTGATGTCGTTGAGGCTCATCGGCACGAGCCGCGGGTTTCGGTGGAGCCACAACCCCGATTGTGGCTCGAACCGATAGTTGGCCAGAAGCTCGGCTCCGCGGTTGGCCACAAAGGCCACTGCTTCGACCAGATAGTCGAACGTGTCGTCGTCGATGAAGTAGTTGAAGTTGAGTCGTACCCAGCCTGGTTTGATGCCTTCGCACCCGCGGCCGACTTCGCGCTCGAACTCGTGCGATTGTTCGAGGTCGATTCCTAGAAGGCGATGACCATAAGGTCCGGCACATGAGCACCCGCCGCGTGACTGGATGCCAAAAAGGTCGTTCAAAAGTGCGACGACAAAATTGTGGTGCAAGAAGCCGTTGTCGCCGTGTTTGATCACGAACGAGACGATCGAGAGCCTCTCGGCGTCGTGGTTGCCGAGCACGTAGATATTCGGATTGGCCTCCCAACTGGCGATGGCTCGCCGAACGAATCGTTCTTCGTGTTCGCGGATCACATCGACACCGACAGCCTTCTTTAGCTGGAACACAAGACCGGCTCGGATGGACTCGATGATGGCCGGTGTTCCGCCTTCTTCGCGGTGCTCAATGTCGGGTAGGTAGCCGTGAGCTTCTGGGTTTACGTAGCTGACCGTGCCGCCCCCCGGTACGTCGGGCACGCGGTTGGTGAACACCTCCCGGCGAGCCACGAGCACTCCCGGTGTTCCGGGCCCG
>JAADHX010000228.1 GCA_013151655.1 Actinomycetota bacterium | reverse complement strand
CGAGCTCTAGCTGTTGTGGAACCCATCGATGATGTCGTTGAAGAGCCTTGATGGCCGCATCGCCGCAGCGGTCAACGCAGGGTCGGGCAGGTAGTACCCACCGACATCCATGGCCACACCCTGAGCGTCGACCAATTCGGCGGTGATGGCTGCCTCGTTCGTCTCGAGTGCGTCAGCCAGGGGAGCAAATCGCGCGGCGAGCTCTGAATCGTCAGATTGGTCGGCCATGGCTCTGGCCCAGTACATAGCGAGATAGAAATGGCTGCCGCGGTTGTCGATTTCGTTGACCTTGCGCGATGGCGACTTGTTCTCATCGAGCAATCGCCCGGTTGCCGCATCGAGGGCATCGGCCAGAATCTGGGCACCGGAGTTGGCAGATGACTCGGCGAGGTGTTCGAAAGAAACTCCGAGAGCTAAGAACTCGCCAAGTGAATCCCACCGAAGATGGTTCTCCTTGGTGAACTGTTGAACGTGTTTGGGTGCCGAGCCGCCGGCGCCGGTTTCGAACAAACCTCCTCCGTTCATCAAGGGCACAATCGACAACATCTTGGCGCTGGTACCAACCTCGAGAATGGGGAACAGGTCGGTGTTGTAGTCGCGCAACACGTTTCCGGTGACCGAAATGGTGTCTTCGCCGCGGCGGATGCGTTCGAGGCTGAAACGGGTGGCTTCGGCTGGCGCCATGATCTCGATCTGAAGACCATCGGTGTCGTGGTTTGGTAGGTACTGCCCGATTTTGGTGATGAGCTGTGCATCGTGGGCCCGGTCGGCATCTAGCCAGAAAACCGCTGGAGTGCCGGTTGCTCTGGCCCGGCCTACGGCCAGCTTCACCCAATCTTGGATCGGCGCATCCTTGACGGTACACATCCGCCAAATGTCGCCGGATTCGACATCGTGTGACATGACGGTCGAACCCGACGAATCGACAACGCGGATAGAACCAGCCGACGGCGCTTCGAATGTCTTGTCGTGGCTACCGTACTCCTCGGCCTTCTGAGCCATGAGCCCTATGTTCGGGACCGAACCCATCGTGACCGGATCGAGCGCACCGTTGGCGATGCAATCGTCGATCGTGGCCTGATAGATCCCGGCGTAGCTGCTGTCGGGAATGACGGCCTTAGTGTCTTGCTGCTCGCCGGCTGCGTTCCACATCTGGCCAGACGTTCTGATCATGGCCGGCATCGAGGCGTCGATGATCACGTCGGACGGAACATGCAGGTTGGTGATACCAAGGTCGGAGTTGACCATCGCCAAATCGGGCCCGGTCGCGTACGCAGCGTCTATGCCCGCCAGAACAGCAGCTTTCGTGTCGTCGGGGAGTTCGTCGATAGCGGCGATCACGTTGCCAAGGCCGTTGTTCGGGTTTGCGCCTACCCCGTCGAGCGCCTCGCCGAACTCGTCGAACACATCGGCGAAGAAGGCCCGCACTCCGTGACCAAAGATGATGGGGTCTGAGACTTTCATCATCGTGGCCTTCAGATGCAGTGAGAACAGCACTCCCTTGGCTTTGGCATCGGCGATCTGTTCGGCCAGGAACGTTTGTAACGCCGCGGCGCTCATGAAGGAGCCGTCGACAACCTCACCAGCAAGCACAGGCACGCTGTCGCGCAGAACAGTGACCGAGCCATCAGATGCGAGGTGTTCGATACGCAGCTGGTCGGCGGCGCTCATCGTCATCGACTTCTCGTTGGAGAAAAAGTCGCCGCCAGTCATGGTCGACACGTGTGTGCCAGAGTCGCTCGACCAAGCACCCATCGAATGCGGATGTTTGCGGGCGAACTCCTTCACCGCTTTTGGTGCCCGCCGGTCGGAGTTACCCTCCCGCAGAACCGGGTTAACAGCACTACCCATAGCCCTTCCGTACCGGGCCCGAATGTCGACCTCGGCTTCGGTCGAAGGGTCATCGGGAAACTCAGGCAAGTCCAGTCCGCTGGCCTGAAGCTCGGCGAGGGCGGCCTTCAGCTGAGGAGTCGACGCCGAAATGTTCGGCAACTTGATGATGTTGGCCTCAGGCAACTTAGCCAACGCACCAAGTCCGGCCAGATCGTCCGACACTCGTTGATCGACCGGTAAGAGCTCGTTGAAATTGGCGATGATCCGAGCAGCAAGGGAAATGTCGCGAGTCTCGATGCCGACGCCTGCCGCGCCCGCAAAAGCCTGAACGATGGGTAACAACGAATACGTCGCCAATGCAGGAGCTTCATCGGTTCGGGTATAGATGATCTCTTGGCCGTCGGTCATCGTTGCTTCCATGGTTAGGTGCATCGCTACGCGGTGCTTGATTGCTTCGCGTAATCGCTACGCCAGACGAGGGTACCGTTGCTCGGTGGTGGCGCGATAGGCCGAAAAGGCCCACATCGTTTGCGACTCTCAAGCACACTGGTGAAATGAACTCGGCACCGGCGATGAGAGTTGCCAATCTCACCAGGACGTTCACCACCGGGCGACGCAAGTCGAAGGTGGTCGAAGCGGTGCGGGGAATCAGCTTCGAGGTCGAAAGGGGCGAACGAGTTGCCTTCATCGGCCCCAACGGTGCCGGCAAGTCGACATCGATCAAGATGCTCACCGGCATCCTGTACCCAACGTCTGGCACTGCCTCGGTGCTTGGAATGGTCCCTTGGGAACAACGGGCCGCCCTAGCCCAGCGCATCGGAACACTGTTCGGTCAACGGAGCCAGCTCTGGGCTGAATTGCCACCCAAGGCGTCGTTCAAAATGTTGGCTTCGATCTTTGGAATCGACGATGGCACGGCCGCGGCCAGGACGGCCGAACTTGGTGAGCTGCTTGAGGCAACGGACCTGTTCGATCAGCCAGTGAAGACGTTGTCACTCGGCCAACGTATGCGCTGCGAACTGGCTGCTGCTTTATTGCACGATCCCGAGATCCTGATGCTCGACGAGCCAAGCATTGGCCTTGACCTTGTGGCTAGGCAGCGTTTCCGCGAACTTCTGGTGCGCCTCAATCACGAGAACGGCACAACTGTCTTTCTTACCTCGCACGATGTTGCCGATATCGAGCAAGTGGCCGAACGCTCAATCGTGGTTAGTAACGGCCAGATCATCCACGATGACTCGGTATCGGCTATGAGGCAGCAGTTCTTGTCGGCCAAACGCATCGAAGCGGCCTTAGAACAGCCGGTCGATCCCAAAGCGATGGCGGCAATGGCTGGCCCTGGAGTTACGGTTCTGCCCTCGCCAGAGCTCATTCTTCGGGTCGACGTGGACACGACCGTCGCCCCCATTCGCGACGTTGTGAACAACCTGCTGGAGAACTGCGCAATAACCGACTTGTCCGTCGTGGATCCGCCACTCGAAAAGGTCATCGCCGAGATCTACGAGACAAGATGACCCCGACCCAAGCTCCTCTGTCGAGCACCCTCGCACGCACGATTGGCGCCATGCGCACCGTTGCGATGGTCTCGGTGGCCCGGACGTCGGTCGATAAGTCTGGGCTGGTTGTAACCGCGGTGTTCTACATCATGGTTAC
>JAADHX010000141.1 GCA_013151655.1 Actinomycetota bacterium | reverse complement strand
TCGCCGGGATCGACCGTCCGACCTCGGGCTCTCTCGTCGTCGATGGCATTCGAATCGATCAGCTCTCCGACGATCGACTTGCTCGTTGGCGTGGCGGGAACGTGGGGATCGTATTCCAGAACTTCCACCTGCTTCCGACTCTCAACGCGGTCGAAAACGTTGAGTTGGCACTGAAACTTGCTGACAAGAGCATCGGTCGCCGTGAGCGCCGGATGCGGAGCCGCGACGCACTGTCGTCGGTCGGGCTCGGAGAGAAGCTGAAGCGTCTTCCGACGCAGCTAAGCGGTGGCGAGCAGCAGCGAGTTGCGATCGCTCGCGCAGTCGTGGCTCAGCCGAGATTGATCGTTGCTGATGAACCAACTGGCAGTCTCGACCAAGAGTCGGGACACGTGGTATTCGATCTTCTCGCCGGGCTCGTCGGCTCCGGCACGACCGTTGTGCTGATCACGCACGACGAGCACCTCGCCAAGCGGGCCGATCAAATCGTCGCGATGCTGGACGGCCGAGCGGAGCTGTTGGCACTGGGCCGTTCGGAGAATGCGGACGCTGCCTCCGCGACCGGCGCCCTTGTTGACGCGGTGGCGATCTGATGCGTCAGACGCTGCGAGAGATCCGGAGGGCTCCGGCCCGCATCATTGTCAGCGTGTTCGCGTTGGCGCTGGCGATCGGGGCCATTGGAGTATTTGCGATCCCGACGGTGGCATCGAGTTCGTTACGCGATGCGGCCGCCGCCGACAACCTCGCTGACATCGTCATCGCAACCACCGACAGCCGCGACGTTGATGTCGAAATCCTCCTCGAGCCGCTCGGCAACGTTCAAGCTCTGGATGTTCAAATCGTCACTGACGTATCCACAAATATGGACACGGCTGACAGCGCCTTGCTCAAAGTAATTGGATTCGACACCCAATCTCAGGAGGTCGACATCGTTAGTGCCGACATTGGTCGGCTCCCTCAAGATGGCGCTGAGGTGCTGGTCACCGACGGTGTCGCCGCGCTCGGTTCAACGATTTTGTTGGCCGGACAGGATGGGACGACATCCAATCTGACAGTCGTAGGAGTTGGAGGCACCAGTTTCTGGTCTGGCACCAACGCCGCGTTCACCTCGCTTGACACGGCCCGTAGTCTCGCCGGACTGAATGGCGTCAACCGGATCGTGATTGCCGCCGACAACGTTGGCCAAGACGAATTGAGAGCAACCGCTGAATCTGCTCGCACAATGCTTGCAGGAGAAGACATCGCGATGGCCTTTCTTCCCATTGTTTTTGCCAACGACGCACACCCGGTGGAAGTTGACATCGAACAGGTGAGCAGTCTCATTGGGATCCTCGGAGTCGTCGCGGGACTCGTTGCACTTGTGCTTCTCGGTTCGACAACGAACACACTCATCACCGAGCGAGCCAGGGAAGTCGCAGTAATGCGCGCGCTCGGGTCGAGGTCTCGTCCGTTGCGCCGCCGCCTGCGCCGACTTGCGGTCGGGATCGCGATCGCCGCGGCCGTGATCGGAATCCCCCTCGGGATCTTGATCTCCAATGTAATCGCCCGCCTCGTACTGCAGGAGTTCGTGGGGGTCACTCCTGGAGTCGCAGTGTCGCTTCCGGTAATTGTCGGCAGCGTGCTGTTCGCGCTGGTCGGTGCCCGTCTTGTAGCCACCAGAGCTGCTCGACGAGTCACCAAGATTCCGCTGGCGTCGGCGCTGCGTGATCGCGACGGCTCACCTTTCGGTCGCCGGCTCGGCGAACGTGCCGCCGCTCGGATGCGTCTTGGTGGGTTGCTCGACAGGACAGCCTTCCGCAACACCGTTCACCGCCGGGCGCGGTCAACGGCGATCGTTGCTCAGATCACCGCGGCGGTGGCGGCTCTGTTGATCATTGCTTCGATCGCTACAACTATCAACGACTACAACGCGGCGACGATCGAGCCCTTCAACTGGGTATCAAGAACCTCCGTTGCTGGACCTGGGCTTGACATTGACGCTGACATCGCCAATGACGACCAGCGCTCCGAAGTCAGCATTGATGTATTCGGCGAATACGGGGGCTGGGAGGTTGACGTTCGCGGCCTGGAGAGTGACACGCTGATGATCGACCGCGGCCTGGACCAGGGCTCGTGGTTCGAACAACCTGGCGAGGTGGTCGTCTCCACTGGATTCGCCGAGCAAGTAGGCATTGACGTCGGAGACGACGTCGAGGTACTGCTGGCATCCGGACCGACGAACTATCGGGTCACCGGGCTTCACCCCGATCGTGGACGGTCGATCTTTACCGGGATCGAACCATTGGCAGAAGTTCTCGGGTCGCCGGGGATGGCGAACATCATCTACTCACTTGACCCACAGCCCGCTATCGAGATGCCTGCTATGACCGAGACGGTGTATTTGGAAGCGCTCTCTGACGATGGAGGCCGTCAGGCCATTATCCTGATCTTCGGAGCGATTGGACTCGTTGTGGTGTCGGTTGCCGGGCTTGCAGTCGCCTCGGGCCTTGCCGTCAATGTGTACGAACGGCGCCATGAGTATGCTGCGCTACAGGCGATCGGAGGCCGAAAACGTCATGTCTTCCGCGTAGTTTCAGCTGAGCTCATACCTCTGGCGGTTCTTGGAATCGGCTTCGGTCTCGTCGCCGGATATTTCGGCGCTCAGGCGATCGCGGCGTCGTTCGAGGCATCGAATGCCGTGGAGATCGGCTTTACGTTTGCGGTCGGCGCTGTTCCAGCCGCGGCGATTGTCGTGCTGGTCGGATCGCTGGCTATCGGAGGGCTCATGGTGCGCCGCGTTACGCGCCAGCCGGCCGCGGTCACCTTACGGAGTGCTGCGTGAGTGATGTGGTGAGCGAGTCTGGCTCAAGCGGGTCAGGATCGGGATTGTCCACGTTGGCTCTGCCGCCACCCAGGCAGTGCGAAGATGAGGGGGTGAATGATGAAGTGGTGAACGATGCTGCCGACGATGCGACGTCGCCTTTCAGCTCCGTGCGAGAGGCCGCCGAGTGGTGGTATCGCCCGGTCGTCGATGCCCGATCGTGGGTGGCGCTTGGTTATCTGCTGGTAGGTGCACTTTGGGCGCCCGTGCTATTTACGATCGTTCTCGCCGTGCTTGCGGTCACTCTTTCGCTCATCGTCGTCGGCGTCGGGTTGCTACTCGTGGTCCCCGCGTTTGCGTTGGTGAACATGCTTGTCGATGTCGAGAGGCGTCGCGTGAATTGGGTTGGTCAGTCGATCCCGCGCCGCTCGTTGCGCACCACCTCGCCAGATTCGTCGTGGCGGAGCCCCATCAGGGCTCGCCTGACCGACCCTGAGCGCTGGCGGCAAGTGGCGTTCATCGCAGCATTCCTGGTCGTCGGCCCGCTGCTCCTGGCGCTCGGGCTTCTCCCTTGGGCGTTCGTGGCTCAACTCACCTTCGGTGGTGGTGGTGGTGGTGGGCCGATCAATTACTGGGGAGCGCTGCTCGCCCTAGCGCTTGTCGGCGCAGCACCTCGGGTTACGGCTGCTGTC
>JAADHX010000144.1 GCA_013151655.1 Actinomycetota bacterium | reverse complement strand
GAAGGCGAGTTTGTTTCGTTCAGCGATGTTGCCTCCAATCCGACACCAACTGACGGAACTATCCCGATTGTGGTCGGTGGTCATTCGCCAGCCGCGGCCCGCCGAGCTGGCCGCCTCGGCGATGGGTTCTTCCCAGGTAAGGGCAATATCGCCGAGCTCACCGACATTGTTCGACAAACAGCCGCCGATGCCGGGCGCGACCCCGAAGCCATCGAGATCACTTTTGGGCATCCAGGAGTGTTAGGCGACGATCCCGCGGCTGCATTCGAAGAACTAGCCGACGCCGGGGTCTCTCGTACGATCGTTCCCTCGCTGGTGTTTCACGGCAACTTCGCCGAAAGTTTGCCGGAATGGGGCGCCAAGCTTGGTTTGGGCTAGCCCCAAAGAGGTCGGCCACCTCGCTTCGACATCAGGGATGCGGAAATGACAACGAACAACGACCAGTGCGAATTGCTCCGCCAACGTGAACAACTCGCGACGCCCGGCCCTTGGAAAATCGAAGGTCCCGACGACCAAATGTTCATGACGACGACAATAATCGTCTCGGCTACGACCTCTATCGACCCAAGCGCACGTCTTCGCGATGTCGACCCCGAAGACATAATCGCAGCGGTACGCATCCAAGGTTCCAACCCCCGCATCGGCCCACACGATGATTGGGATGAAAACGCTCGATTCATTTGCCTAGCGCGCGAGATGGTACCGGTACTACTCGACCGGATTTCAGAGCTTGAAACCCAGCTCGCCGAACTCCCAGCCGGTGAGGCCTGAGAAACGATCTCTCATACCGCCAACTTTTCCACGTCAACAGCCTCGAACGCCTCCTGGCCGACTACACCAACCACTACAACTGGGCTTCCCTCGAAGCAGGGGTTAGCCCCAAAGTAACGCCTTCAGGATCCAGCTGCGGGTGTCGGCGGGGTCGATAACGTCGTCGATTTCGAACACGCTGGCGAAGTTGAGAGCTTTGCCAACCGTGTACATGCGGTCGACCATTGTTTGGTAGGCGGCGGCTCGTTCTTCTGGATCGTCGATGGCGTCGAGTTCGTTGCGGTATCCAAGTTGCACTGCACCTTCCAAACTCACCCGTTGGCCACGACACGGTGAACATCGGCGCCTTGAACGAGCCTCCAGCCATGGCTTGGGCTCCGAGACCGTAACCCTTCCGAAGCACGATCGTGCAGAACGGCACATCGAGAGACGCTCCGGCTATGAACATGCGTGAGGCATGACGCACGGTGCCTGATTTCTCGGCTTCTGGACCGACCATGATTCCCGGTGTGTCGCAAAGAAAGACGATGGGGAGGCCATAGGTGCTGCACAGCTGCATGAAGCGACTTGCCTTGTTGGCCCCGTCGCTGTCGATGGCACCAGCTAAGTGCGCTGGGTCGTTGGCGATGATGCCAACCGCTCGACCCTCGATGCGAGCCAAACTTGTGACCATTCCTGGACCAAACCCGGCACCAAGTTCGAGCACACTGGTGGTGTCGGCCAAGGCGCCGACAACGTCCCGGACGTCATAGATGCGTAGCCGGTTCTCTGGCACGATGTGACGAAGCAGGCGTTGATCGGCGACCTCCCACGTCGGTAGCGAACCTTGGAAGAAGCCGAGGTATTTCTTGGCCGCAGCCACGGCCTCTTCATCGTTGTCGACAAGAATGTCGATAACGCCGTTGTCGTATTGATCGGCTGTCGGACCGACCTCGGAGGGGTGGAACGTGCCGAGGCCGCCGCCTTCGATCATGGCCGGTCCGCCCATACCGAGGTTCGAACCTTTAGTGGCAATGATGACGTCGCACATGCCAATCAGCGCCGCGTTGCCAGCAAAACAGTAACCAGTGTTTATGCCAACCAAGGGGACTCGTCCGCTTAGCTTCGCAAAGTACCAAAATGCGAGGCAATCAAGGCCGGCCACTCCAACTCCGTCGGTGTCGCCAGGTCGGCCTCCTCCGCCCTCACCGAACACCACCATTGGCAGGTTCCACCGCTCGGCTAGCTCGAAGAGTCGATCCTTCTTCCGATGATTCTGGGTTCCCTGGGTTCCGGCGAGAACTGTGTAGTCGTATGTCATCACCGCGACTCTGGCATCGTCGAAGTGCTCGGCGCCGATAGTGCCAATACCGCCGACGAGGCCATCGCCAGGAGTTTTTTCGATCAGCTCGGCTACCGACCTTCGCTTGCGCTGCGCGGCCAGAACCAAGGGTCCGTACTCGACGAACGATCCGTCATCGAGCAGGTCGGAAATGTTCTCCCTGGCGGTCCGCCGATCGAGCTTGCGGCGCTTTGCCACCGCTTCTTGGCGGTGCGAATCGAGCCCCACATCGTGGCGTTGCACAACCTCGGCCAGGTCTGGGCGCACATAATCTGGATCGGTCGCTTCCCCAACCGACATCGGTTTGGCCATGGTCGGGTCGATATCGGCAGGCTCAAGCAACACCAACATTTGGCCTTGCTCGACGCTGTCGCCCGCACCGGCCCGCACCTCGGTAACCACGCCAGACCCTGGTGCGGGTACCAGGTGTTCCATCTTCATGGCTTCTATCACAGCCACTTGGGCCCCGCCCATGACCTCGTCGCCGACTTCGACTTCCACAGATACAACGATGCCTACGGTCGGAGCGGCGACAGCCAGGCCTGAAATCGGCATGTCTTGTGGGTGGGTTGGGCTCGCAGTGGTGGGCGCTAGGCGAGCCAGGTTCTGCTCGAGGTATTGGGTGCTGTGAAGCACTGAGGTGATGCCGTTATCGGCGAGGTTGCGAAGTAGGTCCAACGAGGTATCGACACCGGTCACCGCTGTTTCGCCTAGTGCTTGGGTTATCCGCGAGTCGATGCGAGCGGTGGGCGCGGTGACGATGAGTTTGGCAAGCAGCGAATCGTAGGCAGCCCCGACCGCGCTCCCCCGCTCGACGCCGGACTCAACACGGATGCCGGGACCGGTCGCGAACCTGATCTCGGCGACGGTACCAACAGCCGGAGTGACGTTGGCATGTTTGTCGATGCGTTCGGCGTTGATGCGTAGCTGAACCGATGTGGTGTTTGGCCTTGGCGCTGGGGTCTCGTCTAGACCGAGTTCGGTGAGTGTGGCCCCGGTGGCGATTGCGACCTGTAGCTCGACGAGATCGAGGCCAAGCAGTTCTTCGGTGATGGTGTGCTCGACCTGGATGCGAGCGTTGGCCTCGATAAACAGGGCCAGACCGACGTCGTCAACCAGAAACTCGAAGGTTCCGAGGCTCTTGTATCCGACAGCATCAGCAAGCCTGCGAGAGGCCAGATGGATGTTGGTCCGAGTTGCATCGGTGATAACAGCCGGTGCGATCTCGACCAGCTTCTGGCGACGTCGCTGAATGCTGCAATCGCGATCGCCAAGGACCGTCGAAGTGACCCCATCGCCGATGACCTGCACCTCGATATGGCGGACGTTGGTCAGGTACTCCTCAACAAGGACGCGGCCATCGCCAAACGAGAGTTCGGCCTCGGAGCTGCACCGCCTAATGGCCTCGGCAATGTCGCCGGGGTCGTCGACTACCTCCATGCCGCGACCTCCGCCGCCCGAAGCGGCCTTAACAATGACGGGGCGGCCGAGGGCGCGGGCGAACTCAGTGGCCACGACGGCGTCGACCGCGCCGTTGGTTCCCGCAGGTGTGGCAATTCCGAGCTCGGCGGCGAGGGCGCGCGATCGCGTCTTGTCACCGAACACTGCCAGGGTGTCGGCGCTCGGACCCACAAAGGTGATGCCAGCGGCGGTGCAGGCGTCGGCCAAAGCGGCGTCTTCGCTCAAGAATCCGTAGCCGGGGTGTAAGTACTGTGCTTGAGTGCTGCGGCAGGCCGAGACGATGGCACCGACGTCGAGATAGGCGCTAGTGCCCCTTCCCGGTAGCTGATGAACAACGTCGGCGTGTCGCGTGTGGAGCGAATCGATGTCGTCGGCGGGAGCCACCGCCACGGTGCGCATGGCCCCGGCGCTGCGCAGAATTCGGATCGCGATTTCGCCTCGATTGGCTACGAGCAGTGTGTCGCTGTTCATGGAAGCTGACCATAGGCGTCGTCAGTAGTCGAGGCCTCGTTTTGCAGCAATTCCGGCCTCGTATGCGTGTTTGATCGGCCGCATTTCGGTGACTGTGTCGGCGATTTCGATTAGGGCGTCGCTTGCGCTTCGGCCAGTGCAGATGATGCTGACGTTCTTGGGGCGATCGCGAATAGTGGCGAGAACATCGTCGACGTCGATCCAGCCCCAGTTCATGGGGTAGGTGACCTCGTCGAGAATCACTAGCTGATGGTCGCCGGTGTTGATCACCAATTTGGCCTGTTCCCACGCCTTGACCGCGATGGCCTCATCGACGGAAAGGTCGTCAGAGTCCCAGGTGAAGCCCTCACCAAGTGCCCACCAGTCGACACCAAGTTGGCGGCCGACCTTTTCTTCCCCGACGGACCACTCACCGCTCTTGAGGTATTGCACCACAGCCACGCTCCAGCCCCTGGCGATGGCGCGGCACATTACGCCGAACGCGGCGGCTTTTACCCTTACCATCGCCGGTGTTGACCAGCACCAGAGACTTTGCGTTCCGCAGCTTGGGACGAGGGTCGTCTTCTAGTGGTGTTTCAGGTTCGTTCATTGGGCTCAGCTCCATTTCGGATATCTCTCACCTTCGGGATGACGACCGGGCCGTCGCCTAGGTCAAGTATCTCGACCCTGGCACCGTAGGTGTCGAATAGCCGTTGCGGGGTCAGGACTTCGACCGCATCACCGTCGGCCACGATACGGCCGCGATCGAGCAGCAGTAGGCGATCGCCGTACCGTCCGGCAATCGTAAGGTCGTGCTGGGTTGCGATAATGGTCACTGCATGCTCGGCTCGGACTGCCTCGAGCAGATCAAGCAGTTCCTGCTGGTGCCCAAGGTCGAGCCCGGTGGTTGGCTCGTCGAGCAACAATATGGGCGCTTCTTGCACCATCACCCGTGCTAGTGCCGCTCGCTGTGCCTCGCCACCCGAAACCGATGCGATGGTGCGATCTGCCAACGCGACCAGATCGAACCGATCGAGCATTGTGGCTACCCGATCCATGTCGGGCGCGCCTGGTGCGCCAAACAGGCCGTGATGGGGCGTGCGTCCCAACAAGACATAGTCGAGCACCGTCATTCCCGGAGGCAGAACAGGATGCTGGGCGAGGTATCCGACCGTCCGGGCCCAGGTTTGGCGATCTTGTGTGGTTGCACCGGCGATGCCCGAAATCTGGCCGTCGTGGGCGATTAGGCCGCCGAGGGCCCGCAGCAATGTGGACTTACCCGCGCCGTTTGGGCCGATGATCGTCGACCAACCACCGGCTTCGAAATCGAGGCTGAGCTGATGAACAATCTCGGTTCGGCCAAGGGTGACCGATACGTCGTGCAGCCGCAGCGCGGTGCTCACCACAACGCTGTGCTCAGCGTAACGCTTGCTCACCACAACTCTTTGCGGGTCGTGCGCAACACGAGGGCAAAGAACGGAGCGCCCACAAACGCGGTGACTGCGCCGACCGGCAGTTCGGCTGGAGTGACAATCGTCCTGGCTATGAAGTCGGTCATGACCAGGAACCCGCCCCCGACTATTGCCGACAGCGGTAGAACGATGCGGTTGGACGACCCGGCTGTGAGGCGTACGGCGTGCGGAACCACGATGCCAACGAAGCCGATCAGGCCCGCGACAGACACCGTTGCTGCTGCCCCGAGGGAGGCCACGGTCACCACAATCAACCGGATGCGACCCGGGTCGACTCCAAGGCTTCTGGCCTCTTCGTCGCCGACCGACAACACGTCGAGGGCCCTTGCATAACGAAGCAGAATTGCCGTGCAGATGATCACGTACGGCAACAGCAGCTTGACCTCAACCCAGCCGTTGGTTGAGATGCGCCCAAGGAGCCACGTGTAGACCTGTTGCACCACGTCGATGTTGCGTTGCAGAAGGTACGTCTGGGCGGCTGTGAAGAAGCTCGCAACTGCCACCCCAGACAGGATCAACGTGACCGTTGTGCGCCCAGCCGCACTGCCGATTGCTAACGCCGTAGCCATGGCGATCAGCCCTCCAACGAACGCCGCCAGGGGCACAGGGTCGAGGAATCCGGACGCGTCGCCCCAACCATTCACGATGGCGAGGGTGGCGCCAAGGCCAGCGCCGGCGGCGATGCCAAGAAGAAATGGATCGGCGAGCGGGTTGCGAAACGCCCCCTGATATGCAGCGCCGCTGATCGAGAGCATCGAGCCAACCAGTAACCCAAGAACCACTCGCG
>JAADHX010000009.1 GCA_013151655.1 Actinomycetota bacterium | reverse complement strand
TGCCAGGGGTGGTCTGGGTTGGGGGTGCGCGGCGTTAGAAACCACGGACTGATGGGGGGCCGGGGATGCCGCGTGATGCAAGGCGGATTGGGTGGTCGGTCGCGGTGAAAGGCGAGATCGCGTAGCGCCATGATGTCGGCGAGGCCTGAACTTGGTATTTGTCCAGCACTCCTGGCCCGCACGAGGCGTTACCCAGCCCGCGGTGGCGCCCATCGATGTGGACTGCAACATCATCGATCGGGCTGAGTTCGTGCGGATGAGCTGCAGCCTCGATGTCGGCCACGATGTGATGCCCTACGTTGAGCCCGAACGCGGGATCGCCGACCAACATTAGCCCCGAGCCCTCGGAGTCGGTCAGTGCTGCCCAGCGAACATCGTGATGGTGGCCGCTCTCTTGGGGCACCGCATAGGGGTACATGTTGTCAGCGACCGAACGGTTATGGCGAGCCACTCTGGCGGCGCTCACCCGGTCAGGGTAAGTCTCGAATGGTCCAGGTCCGTACCACTCGATCTTGGTCAGCGCCTGGTTCAGCCGTCCGACCTGACCGAGGCGTGGCAACTGGGGCAGCCCCCATTTGCCAGGCCGGAAGGTCGCGCTGACGACGAGCATCCCTCCTGGCAGCAGTTCGTAGTTGAACTCGAACCTCAGCTCGGTTGACCCGTCAGCACCAGCGAGTACATGGCTGCTGGCAACGCTTGAAGAACTCGATACCGCTAGCGTCGGGGGCAACGGGGTGAGGTCGTCGTAACCGGCTAGATGCCACAGCCTGGTGGCCTGTTCTTCTCCGAAAAAGGCTCGATCGTTGTCGGTTGGTGCTCGCCAAATCGTCGGAAGCAGGGGTGCAGTTATGTACTCGCAGCCGTCGAACTTGAAGCCGGCAAGGCCGCCGGAGGCCCGATCGATGGTCGCCGCCACATCACCTGAGGTAAGGGTCACAAGGTCGGCGCTCTCGACGATCTCGACCTTCTGACCTGCTGGCGAAACCGATGGGCGACGGCGAGTTGTTGGCCTCACCGCGAACTGAGTGCCTGCTACCTCGTGGCCAGCGGGCGCCCAACGCGTCCGGGCAGTCCGAATAACGCTGATCGTGACGAAGTGCTCGACCGAGGCGTTCAGCGTCGCCGTCTTGTACGGCACGACGACGTCCGCCCCGTGACCAGGACGAATATGGGGCAGTTCTATAGCTCCGGCTTGCACCTGGCGGCCCGCGCTCTCGAGCCTCCAGGTCACTTCGTACATGGCCAACCCGAGCCACTGCTGCCTGTTGGTGACCCTAATGACCCCCGCCTCGGCGTCAACGACTTCGAACCCCACCGGTTGATAACACTGCTTGACTTGGGCCATAGCGGGATGGGGCTGTCGGTCGGCTGATACCAGGCCGTTCATACAGAACGCGGCGTCGTTCGGTTCGTCGCCGAAGTCGCCTCCGTAGGCCAACCACTGCACTGAGTCTTCGTCGAGCTCTGCTGCCGTTGTGCGTCGAAGGCCCTGATCGGCCCAGTCCCAGATGAAGCCGCCATGAAGGCGAGGGAGACACCTGATGAGCTGCCAGTATTCGTCGAGATTTCCGGTGCTGTTGCCCATTGAGTGGGCGTATTCGCACGCAACAACGGGCCTATCATCGTTTGCGAGGCTGCCCAGAGCCTCGAGGTCGGCCAACGACGGGTACATCGGGGCGATGATGTCTACCAAGGGTCGTCGCCCCGATGGGTGGTAGTGGATCGGCCTGGTCGGATCGTTGTTTTTCAGCCACGAAGCCGCGATCTCGTGGTTGACGCCGTGGCCTGATTCGTTGCCGAGCGACCAGACGATAACGCAGGCTCGGTTCTTGTCTCTGGCGACCATCCGCTGTATCCGGTTCACGAACTGGTGTTCCCAGGACGGATCGGTGGCCAACCGATCCCATACGCCGTGGCTCTCGATGTTTGCCTCATCGAACACGTACATGCCGTAGAGGTCACACAGTTCGAGGAACTGATGGTCGTTGGGATAGTGCGCGGTTCGTACGGCGTTGACGTTGTGCTGTTTCATCATCTCGATGTCGCGAATCATCGATTTGCGCGAGATGGTCTTGCCTGTGTTGGGGTCGTGGTCGTGGCGGTTTACGCCGCGAATCTCGACGGGCCGACCATTAACAAGTAGGCGACCGGCCTCGATCGAGACGGCGCGAACTCCGACCTGCTCGACGTGCTGGTGAACAACCTCATCGTTGGCGTCAATGAGCGAGACTGTGAGCGCGTGAAGGTATGGATCCTCGGCCCACCACAGCCGCACTGTGCTCAGGGTTTCGCGAAGCCTAACCACCCCGTCTTCGTCGGGCGCACCCACCACGGTCACCAGTACATCACCCCTTGGTGTCGCTAGCGAGATGCGAACTTTGTATCCAGCGAAGGGCGAAGACTCACCTTCCACTTGAGGTCGAACTTTCGGAACCGAAGTGTTTCCCACGCCAAGCGTAGCCGTTACTTGAAGATCACACGTGGTGTGGTCGGATCGAAGATGTGACCGGAATAAAGTATCGATGATGCGAACGTTGGGCACTGACCACAGTGTTACGCAGCGTTGGAGGCCGCTGAGCCACCACATGTCTTGACCTTCGAGGTAAGAGCTGGCCGACCAGCGATACACCTGAACTGCGATGGTGTTTTTGCCTTCGACAATGTGGTCTGTGAGATCGAACGTGGCCGGCAAGCGGCTGTCGGAGGTGAAGCCCACAACTTCGCCGTTTATGGCGACGTGACCACAGGAGTCGATCGCTCCGAACGTCACCAACACTCGGCGTTCGCCTAGCCAGTTGGCGTCGACTTCGAACGTACGCCGATAGATGGCCGTTGGGTTCTCTGTCGGCACGTTCGGCGGGTCGGCTGGCCAGGGATACTGGACGTTGGTGTAGATCGGAATGTCGGAACGCCCCGCATCAGTTAGCTGCCAGCAGCTCGGCACCTCGATCTCGGCCCATGTGTTGGACGTGTCGTCGGATTGAGCTGACGCGGCCCAATCGCCAGGCACATCTTCTGGCCGGTCGTACAGGCGGAAGTGCCAGCGGCCGTCAAGACTTAGCTGTTCGCCAGAGGACTCCATCGGAATGGTCGCAGGCACACGCCCCCAACCGGTAACCGTATGATCTAGATGGTCTGGAAGCCCCGGTGTTGTCACAGGATCAGATGGTACGACGATGCCTAGGTCTCTGTGGCCCGTCTGGCCATGTGGTCGGCCGCCGCCTTATCCCCGGGGCCATCTCGGTCGCGAAGGGTCTGCTCTATAGCGGTGCGGTGTCGGTGAGTCTTGTTGCCGCCGTACTTGAGCTTGCCGACCATCGACTCGATGTGAAGAACAACGGCCTTAATGGCTCTAAGTTGTTTTCCGTATGGGTTTGGGCCCGGTTGGACGACTGCATGGCCTCCCTCGGGTTGGAAGTGTCGAAGCTGATGCATCAACACGTCGGCCACCTGCTCGGGTTCAGCCATGATCTCGGCACGGCACTTCGCCT
>JAADHX010000061.1 GCA_013151655.1 Actinomycetota bacterium | reverse complement strand
CGAGGGCGAGGATCGTGCGTTGGCCCGCTACGAGGCCCACGGGTATCGGTTGGTTGCCCGAAATTGGCGTGTGAAATCTGGAGAGATCGACTTAGTGGTCGAACGGGGCGATGTTGTTGTTATCTGCGAGGTCAAGACGCGTTCGTCGGTTCGTTATGGCACCGGCTTCGATGCCGTCGACTGGCGCAAGCGTCGTAAGATCCGCATAGTCGCCAGCCAATTCTTGTCGTCTACGGACAGACACTGGCCCGATGTGCGTTTCGACGTGGCCTGGGTCTCACCAACCGGCGTGCGCGTGCTGGAAGGTGCGTTCTAGCCGAAGAAGGCCCAGCCTCATTCGAAATTGATGGTTCTAGCCACGTCTCATGTAGCTAGAACCATCAACTTCGCCACTCCGACTATCCGAGGAAGGCCCAAACGACGAGGGCGATCGAGATGATCGCAGCCAAGCTCATCACGACATAGTCAGTCGGTCTAGCGCTGAACGGCCTGTTGGCGTTGTAACCCATTGGCCCATTCTGCCCGAGACATCGGCGGTCGCCAAGCGCTCCACCCCGGCCTCATTCGAAATTGATCGTTCTAACCACATCTCATGTAGCTAGAACCATCAACTTCGCCACTCTGGCCTTGGCTCAGAGCCACTGTTCAATAATGGCTGGGAGCTCGGTCAATAGTGCGACCGTGGCGTCTGGTGTGCAGCCGTCGGCGGTTTGGTTTGGGTCTCGCCGGTTCCAGATACCTCGCCACCCTTTGCGCTGGGGCGCACAAACGTCGTTCTCCAGGTCGTCACCCACACACACCAAGGCTGCCGGAGCAAGGCTGAGCTGGTGTTCAACTATGGAGTAGATCTGTGGCTCAGGCTTGGCGGTACCGACGTCTGGCGCTAACACGACGGTGGCGAACAGGTCACTAAGTTGAAGAGCTTCGAGGCTGGTGTTGCCGTTCGACACCACCGCAAGTTTCAGCCCAAGGGCCGACAACTCTTCAAGCGCCGGTCTGGCGTCGTCGAACGCGTTGCCGGGTTGATGGCGAATAGAAAAGTACAGGTCGCCCAACTCGTCGCCAAGAGTCTTGTCGCCGGGGGCAGCAACAGCTGCAGCTTGGTGAAGAGACTCTCTCCGGATCGCCGAGAGAGCCGAGGCTGGTCGAGCCGCTTCTAGTCGGTCGTAGCGGGCCTGAAGGTCGTCGATGTGGCGATCTTCCGGCCCGTCGACGGTCGTTCGGCTTAACAGAGCGGTTAGAACGCCATCGAGTGCCGCCCGCCGTGCCGAGTGGAAATCCCAAAGTGTCTGATCGATGTCGAACGCGATACCTCGAATGCCGCACACGCCCGCACGCTAGCAAATCCAGCACTCGACTCGAACGAGCCCACACGGTCGCGGACCCAAGACGAGGTTGGTTGTCCCACCGTCCAACTAGGTTGATCTTCGTCACCACGACCCGTCGTGTGAGCCGGCAGCTCGCACCCTCTACCACTCGGCTTAGGCCGTCCTATCGGGGGTGCCGTAGTGCTCGCTGTTGTTTCATCTGCTGTTGTTGTTGGCGTCCGGGGTATCCCCGTAACCGTCGAGGTGCACGTTTCGCATGGATTGCCAGGTTTTACCGTTGTGGGCCTCCCTGATGCGGCTTGCCGAGAGTCGCGCGATCGTGTGCGTGCGGCGTTGCTCTCCAGCGACCTCAAATGGCCAGACAAACGGATCACCGTCAACTTGGCCCCGTCTGGCGTGCGTAAAAGCGGAGCTGTACTCGATGTTGCGATAGCGGTCGCGTTGGTCGAAGCCTCAGGCCAGATCCCGCCGTGCAGCACCGAGGGCCGATCCTATATAGGCGAGCTAGGCCTCGACGGTGCGATTCGGCCCGTGCCTGGGCTGTTGCCCCTGGTCGCGAGCGTGGCCCACGACTCGGTGGTGGTTCCAATCGACGCCGCGGCCACGGCCTTGGCCGTTCCGGGTTGCCGGCCCCGCCCGGTTGGTCACCTCAGCGAGCTCATCGCCATGCTCACCAACAAACAACCGTGGACTCCGATTCCAGATCGCGACCCGGTCCAGCTTCCAACCAGAGGGCCAGATTTGGCCGAGGTTCTTGGTCAGCCCCTAGGCCGCCTGGCAGTTGAGGTCGCTGCGGCGGGGGGCCATCACCTGCTGCTCCTCGGCCCGCCAGGAGCAGGCAAGACCATGCTAGCAAGGCGCCTAGTTGGTCTTCTTCCGGCCTTGATCGACTCTGAAGCGCTCGATGTGTCCATGATTCACTCGGCGGCCGGGCTTCATTTGCCAAGCGGCGGTCTGGTTCGTCGTCCGCCACTACGCGAGCCGCATCACTCGATCTCGGCCGTGGGGCTCGTTGGCGGCGGGTCGACCCGCATCCGACCAGGCGCAGTAAGCCTCGCGCATCGAGGTGTCCTCTTCTTGGACGAGCTTGGCGAATTCTCTCCCCATGTGCTCGAGATGCTGCGCCAGCCCCTTGAAGACGGCTCTATCAGCGTTGTTCGAGCTGCCGCAACCGAGAACTTTCCAGCCCGATTCTTGCTCGTGGCGGCCATGAATCCATGTCCATGTGGCGAGGCAGGAAAACCAGGGGCGTGTCGTTGTTCGGGTTTCGAGAAGGCTAGGTACGGGCGCCGGTTGTCTGGGCCTCTGCTCGACCGATTCGATCTGCGGGTCATGGTCGACCGCCCGCCCGCCGACGTGGTGCTCAGCCAAGATCGGTCAGAGTCATCAGCCGACGTAGCGGTTCGAGTTGCCAACGCTCGCCAACGGGCGCTGGCGCGTGGAGTCTCAAGTAACGCCGAGCTTCGGGCCCCCGACCTCGACGAGTTTGGTCCCCTCACCTCCGCCGCCACTGAACTGCTTCGCGCCGCACTCGATCGCGGGTCGATCTCGCCTCGGGGCGCTCACCGTCTGCGGCGCGTGGCCATAACCATCGCCGATCTTCAAGACACCGACGCGGCCATCGATGCGCCTATAGGCCCGCACACGATGGGTACAGCCATGGCCTTGCGTACCGAACCCGAACGGCTATTGGCCGAGGTCGGCCAATGAAATACGCCGCGCCCAACGACGAGCAGCTGCATCATGTGGCGCTGGCCTCGTTAACCGATCTCGGGCCGCGCCGGCTCGACCGTCTCCTTGCTAACACCGCCGACGGTTCAGCGATGTCGGCATGGGCCCTCCTGACCAGTGGCAACGTCGACAACACTCTCATCCGCGTCGACCCCAAGTTGGTAGCCGAGTGGATCCGCCACGCTCGCGCTCTAGACCTCGACCAACTGCGGGCTCACGTCGTCAAATCTGGCGTGGAAGTCGTCGACCAATCCAGCGACTCATGGCCAGAACAGCTCCGCAACGATCCCGAACCGCCGCGGCTGCTGTTTGGACGAGGCCCCCTTGGGCCGGTTACGCCCTCAGTGGCCATTGTTGGTACTCGGCGCTGCACTCAATATGGTCGCCGAGTCGCTAGACAACTTGCCGGCGATCTTGGGGCGCGCGGCATTGGTGTTGT
>JAADHX010000319.1 GCA_013151655.1 Actinomycetota bacterium | reverse complement strand
TGAGTCCCAGTTCGGATGCAATATCGCCAGACCGGTGCGGCCCAAGGCCTAGTTCGGCCATCGCTCGCAGGTACTGTTTCTCTTTGGGCGTGAGCCGGTCCAGACGTACGCGAAAGAAGTTCTGATCGAGTGTGTCGATGACGCTGGATCGCACGGTCCTCACATCGTTGTCGGTGATCGGACTTGCGGGTGCGGCGTTCCAGACGTGGTACCCCCACTCTTGCAGGAAGTACGGGTAACCCTTCGATTCATGAACGATTCTGTCGACGGCGGATTGTTCAAAATCGATCCCCTGGTCCCTAGCTGCAAACACAATCGCAGCTGAGGCGTCGGACGCTGTGAGCGAACCGATGGTCGGAAACTCGAACAGTCTCTCTGCATACGACTTCGCCTCGCCAACTAGGCCAGGCAGTTGGGGGAGCCCGACTCCCACCAACACGACAGGGAGGCTTAGTTGCGTGGTCCTATGAATTGCAGCAATGACTGCGCCCAATTCGGTCGCTGACAGATACTGGACCTCGTCGATCGCGATGACCAGACCCGAATCGCATTCTGCGGCTGCCTCGCCGGCGGCCACGAGTAGATCTGTCAGATCCTCTGACAACACTCCCGAGTCTGCCTGACCAGCTATGGCCGCGCCAGAGATAGCTATCGATGACCCGTCGGGCAGACGTAGCGTGAACGATTTCAGCACTCCGAGCGCCCTGATGACCGCTCGACGGACCGCGCCTTCGCTTAGCTCGAGAAGCATTTTGCGAAGCCGAATAGCGAGCAGACGTGAAAAATCGCCCGTCTCAGGAGCCTCGATGAAGGCGACCTTCATTCCTTCTTGTTCTGCGATAGTGGCGAAACGATTTAGCAGCACTGTCTTGCCCACGCCGCGAAGACCGATGGGCATGTAGCTCTTCCCGACCTGACCTCTCATAGCTCGTCGGATAGTGACCCCGAACCCGTCGATTAGATCGTCGCGCCCGACTAGGGCTGGCGGCGGAGTGCCAGCACCTGGTCGATAGGGGTTGTCGAGCCGATCCATATTGATAGAGCTTACTTAGGTTTATCGACCTTATGTCGCTCATGCATAAGATCGTTCAAACTCAGTAGCAGTTCTGTCATCTAGTGGTCGGGGGCTAAGGTCGGCGACATGCGCTTTAGTTTTTGGTCAGGGAATGCACACTCTTGGGACGAAATTGTCGAGGCGTGTCAGCACGCTGAGGCGACTGGGTGGGACGGCATCTGGTTGGCCGATCACTTCTTGCCATTCATGGCCGACGACGACGGTCCGATACACGAAGCGTGGACGATGCTGGCCGGCCTCGCTGTAGCTGTGCCGCGCATTCGGATTGGGCCTCTCGTGTCTGGAAACACGTACCGGAACCCTGGCGTTTTGGCCAAGATGGCCACGACGGTCGACCACATGAGCGGTGGGCGCTGCGTGCTCGGTATTGGCTCTGGCTGGCAGGAGAACGAACACGTTGCCTATGGCATCGAGTACCTCACCGCGGGTGCGAGGCTCGACAAGCTCGAAGAGTCGGTCGAAATTATGCGGTCGTTGCTAAGCCAGGAACGAACCAGCTATGACGGCGAGTACTACAAGTTCGACAATGCCCCGCTGGCACCCAAGCCGGTGCAGTCGCCTTTGCCCATCATGATCGGCGGCGGCGGCGAGAAGCGCACGCTGCGGATCACTGCCAAGTTCGCTGATGAATGGAACGTGTGGGGCACTCCCGACGTGCTCGAACACAAGAACTCGGTGCTCAACGCCCACTGTGCCGACGTTGGGCGCGACCCGGCCGACATTCAGCGTTCGGCTGTGGCGTTGCTGTTCCTTGGTACGTCGGCGCCGACTGAGGGCTTCTTGGCCGGGCGCCCAGCGGTATCTGGCAGCGTCGAACAAGCCATCGACACAATTGGTCGGTACCAAGATGCAGGCGTCGACGAGTTCATCGTGCCGGACTTCACCCTTGGTCCTCTCGGCCCTCGTAAGGACACCATGGACATGTTTATCAACGAGGTTGCACCCCAGTTCCGCGACTGAGCGGCGTGTCGCTGGTTGTTCGACGCCGCAAAAATGTTCAAGAAAAGGCGTACGGGTGTTTGACGAACAGGCGTTCGGAGATACAATGCTGTTATTGCCTTGGTTGGGGCTGCTAGCAATAGCGGCTGGTAACTGTCAACAGTAACTGTCCCACCCCCAACGTAGGTTCTTGTGCACGGACTTCCCCACCGGAATAACCCGCACATCCAACCAGCCACATCAACAGAACCAGCTCGAAGAACTAGCCCAGGAGGCACCCCCGTGGAGCGAGAAAAGGCCCTAGAAATGGCCCTCTCACAGATCGATCGCCAGTTTGGCAAGGGATCGGTCATGAAGATGAGCGATAAGCCTTCCATGTCGGTCGAGGCAATCTCGACTGGCAGCCTCGCCTTAGATATTGCTCTTGGCATAGGTGGCCTCCCCCGTGGTCGCGTTGTCGAGATCTTCGGCCCAGAAGCTTCGGGTAAGTCGACGCTTGCCATGCATGTGGTCGCCGAATCGCAGCGCAACGGTGGTATCTGTGCCTACATCGATGCCGAACACGCCATGGACCCCGAATATGCGGCCAATCTCGGTGTCGACATCGACGAGTTGCTCATCTCCCAGCCAGACACCGGCGAACAAGCCCTCGAGATCACCGACATGCTTATTCGATCTGGCGCGGTCGATGTCATCGTCATCGACTCTGTTGCTGCCCTCACCCCACGAGCTGAGATCGAAGGCGACATGGGCGACACCCACGTTGGCCTCCAGGCCAGGCTTATGAGCCAGGCATTGCGCAAGCTCACCGCCAACCTCAACAAGAGCAACACCATCTGCATCTTCATCAACCAGTTGCGAGAAAAGATTGGTGTCATGTTCGGTTCGCCCGAAACCACACCAGGTGGACGTGCGCTCAAGTTCTACGCATCAGTCCGCATTGACATTCGGCGCATCGAGGCCATCAAGGACTCTGGCGAAATTGTTGGCAGCCGTACCCGTTGCAAGCTGGTCAAGAACAAGGTTGCTCCACCATTTCGTCAGGCCGAGTTCGACATCATGTACGGCACTGGCATCAGCCGCGAAGGTTCGTTGCTCGACGTTGGTGTCGAAAACGGTGTCGTCAAGAAGTCTGGAGCTTGGTACACCTATGAATCCGAGCAGCTCGGCCAGGGTCGCGAGAACTCGAAGAACTTCTTGATGGCCAATCCCGAGATCTCCGTCGAGATCGACGACAAGATCCGGACCCTGCTCGGTGTCGGCAAGGAATACGTCGAGGCTGCGGCCGCAGCGGCGCTGGCCGCAGCGGCGCTGGCCGAAGCAGAGGCCGAAGCCAAGGCAGCAGCCGAGGCCGCAGAAGCTGAGTCCCAAGAAACAATCGACCTCACCGACCAGGCCGACCTTGGCGAGAAGGTCGACGCCGAATAAGCAGGTGATCTAACCCACCCCCCCCGACACGTCTTTGCTCCTAACAAGACGTGTCAC
>JAADHX010000102.1 GCA_013151655.1 Actinomycetota bacterium | reverse complement strand
CAGGTGCCTACGCGTCCAGATGGGTTCACGACGCCAGACGCCTGCGCCTGGTCAATCGCACGCTCGGCGCCCTGCTAGCCGCAACAGTGGTCCTGTTGATCGCATAGTTGTCCCGCATGGGTCGCCAGCAATCGCGACACCACGCAGACCAGCGGTCTGGTCAAGACTGCAGCCGGCGCGAACCAGTGCATACTCTGTGGGATCGCGATCGCCGACTGCCAGCATCCATGACACCAACCAACTTCTCACGAACCGTCGACATTGGCTCTCGGCGGCTCGTCAATCTCGATCGCCGAGCATTCATGGCACTAACCACGAGCCTCGGTCTTGGTGCCATTGCGGGATGTACTTGGAGAGACGAAAGCGCAACCGAGCCGACCACCCGAACTCCGTCAGGGCCGATTCCCGAACCAACCGACGCACTCGTGACGCGTTGGCGTCAGGACCCGTTCGCCCGCGGCTCATATTCATACTTGGCTGCTGACGCTCGCCCAGCGGATCGAGACCTGCTTGCCGCTTCGTCGGCCGATCGACTGTTCTTTGCCGGTGAGGCAACAAGCAACGATTTCCCCGCGACCGTTCACGGCGCGCTGGACTCGGGCCGGCGCGCGGCTGCCGAGATCTTGACCGCCGGCGCAGGTTCGGTGGTGATTGTCGGTGCAGGCATGGCTGGGTTGGAAGCTGGATCCCGGCTCGTCCGCGCTGGAGTTGATGTCCGGATCGTCGAGGCACGGGATCGAATCGGAGGTCGGGTGCGCACCGACCGCAGCCTTGGCCTGCCGCTAGACATCGGCGCGTCTTGGATTCATGGGGTGAACGGAAACCCCCTGAGTGATCTTGCCGACGCTGTTGACGCAGTGCGATTACCCACCGACTGGGACAATCGCATCGTGCGCGATAGTGACGGAGCGATCGTCGCGAGTAACGACGTCCCGACTGATTTCGATGTGGTCACCGAAATCGAGCACGAGTTCGCCGCCGACATCGAAGCCCTATCGCCGCAAGCGTTCGAGGAGGGAGAGGCCTACGGGGGAGTCGACGTGTTGTTTCCAAATGGGTATGACGAGATCCTGCAGCCTCTCGCCGACGATGTCGAGGTCGAGCTCGGTGCCGTCGTCACCCGCATCGACACGTCTGCGGACGTCGTCAAGGTCGATCTCGCCGATTCCACCTACGAAGGTGACGCAGTTCTGGTGACGGTTCCACTCGGGGTGTTGAAAGCTGGCGACATCGAGTTCACTCCTCCGCTCAGCGCGGACCGTGCCGGTGCTATCGCACGGCTCGGCATGGGGCTGCTGGACAAGGTGTACCTGCGCTTCGAGCGAGTGTTCTGGGACGCCGATGTCGACCGCATCAGCTACATCGGGCCCGAACGTGGCTATTTCGCCGAGTGGCTCAACATGTACAAATACATTGGCGAGCCAATTCTTCTCGGCTTCAACGCGGCGAGCGCGGCCGACGAAATCGAAGGGCTGACCGACGAGCAGACCGTTGCCGAAGCGATGGTTGCTCTTCGCGCGATGTACGGATCATGACCTGCGTGCCGCGAGGGGTCGGCGATGGTCTATTCGTTGCTCGACGTTGCGTTTCGACGTCGAAGCATTACCACGACTCCGATCAGAACACCGGCGACGACGACGGCGCCGAGCACCGCCGGCCAGTTCGTCGCTGATCCGTCGGCCGGAGACTCAGATCCCGGCACCGTCGCCGAGGGCTCAGGTTCCTGCGTTGTCGCGGTCGCCGGCGTTTGTGCTGGCGTTGTCGCGGTCGTTCCCGAGGATTCGGCCCCGATGGCCGCGTCGAGAGTACGTCTCAGCGTTGCGACGTCGGTGGGGTCTCGATCGGTCGACCCAACCGCTATGTCGATCAACTTGGCTGCCGCGTAACCTCGCGCGGCATCCACGGAAGGTGGTCTGCCGTAGGCCGCGGCAAAGTCCGCCTCGAACGAGGCTGACAACGACGCAGCAGTCGCGGCGGCCATCTCACGGCTGACCGCGAACAGGCCCGTCAATTGCGGAAGCTCGGGTGGAACACCGTCGACGAAGATGATGAACATTCCGTCGGGCGCACTGACCTGCTCCGCCCCGTCGAACTTCTCCGAAGAGATGTCGACAACCGTGATCGGAAACCCGGCATCCGTTACCGCCCCGACCGCTCCATCATCAAATCCGCGAACGGCCACAGTGAAGACCACATCAATGGCGCCAAGATGATCCCCGCCCTCGCGGCCTGCAGGATGGCTGACGTCCGGAGATTCATCAACCGCTAGTTGGAAGCCGGCCATGAATTCGGACTCGTCGACGTCTTCGCCCAAGGCAATGCTCAGCTCGAACTCGTCGGCCAAGGCGGATCCCGCGGCAAGCAGGCCGGATCCCAGCACAATGAGCATGAATGCGATCGACAGCTTCTTTCGCTGGCCAGCTAACACTCTCACGATCGTACAATCCCCACGATGGATGGCTGGCGCGACTCACCGACCCATCATCCCGGAACGGACACGTACAGACTCAGGAGTTGAGCAGGCGTTGCTTCTCGGCCTCGAATTCGGAGTCGGTCAGCGCGCCGGCCTCGCGTAGTTCGGCGAGATCCTTGAGTTGGGCTATGCGATCCGGCGCACTCTCAGGTGCCGCCTCGTCGGGCGCCGCGCCGCGCGTCGGCATAGGCGCCGACCTGTACGCAAAGTCGTTCGGATCCGCCGGGTCGTATGCCACCTCGACCGCGTCGCCGACGTTGGGAATCGCTCCGCGCGAAACCGTGAACCTCTTTCGTAGTGCGAAGGGCCGACTGTCGGCGGGACGCGCCTCGACGGTGACCCACAGCCGCGGCCGTTCGTTCACGGTCGACTGGGTGTCTTCGACCTCGACGATCGTCGCGGCGATGCGGCGCCCGCCATAGATGACGTTGAATGGGTCACCAGAGTCGCAAGCCCAGCCCACTTCAAGCGTGCGTTTCAGCAACACCGAGCGGGGATCCGCCGACCGCTTCGACCAGGAGACGATGGCATCTTTGTCGATATCGTTACGTGAGAGTTCGCCATGGAGGTTGGCGCGCAGACGTTCGACGTGTGCAGGCCCCTCAGCGACGAAAGCCTCGAGTTCAGCAGCGCCCTCGGTCACGATGCCCTCGTCGAGTGCGATACGAAACATCGCCAGATCGAGCGACATGCGACGGCCCAAAGCATTCCTGGCACGGGATCGAAGGCCCTTGATCGAGCGGCCACAGCCGCAGAAACAGAGGTTGCCCCCGAGTGCGGGTTCGGCCTCGGGAGCGTCCGGGTGGGTTGAGCCAGCCTCGATCATGGTTGAGCCTCCTTGCTGTTTGTTCGAAGGCTCGGCCGGTTAGATGTCGGTCGATCCCCCAACAATGACTATCTCGCCAAGCCTAGTCAGATTCCGAGAACGAGCACCCCAGAATTGCGGCGCCAGCCCAGATCCCGTCGAGCCCACCAGGAAGGCGACCATCGCGATGGAAAATTCCATCCGGCGACCACTTCGGTCGACAAACGCGGTTTGTGTCAGCAGAAACCGGTGGCGCATCAGGA
>JAADHX010000125.1 GCA_013151655.1 Actinomycetota bacterium | reverse complement strand
GTTGCCGGGGTTCTCGTATTGGTCGCCTTCGGCTTGGGCTCCTGGGTCGAGTTGGCGTTCGAGGCCGTCGGCGCCTGCGGCTAACAACGCAGCGATGAGTAGGTATGGGTTGGCGTCGGCGCCGCCGCCTCTGAACTCGACTCGGTTGGCTGGCCCTTGGCCGACCGTGCAACGACACAAGACGCTGCGGTTGTCTCCGCCCCAGTGCACGTGGGTTGGGCAGAACGAATAGGGCCGCACTCGCTTGTAGCCGTTACCCGTTGGGATACCGAGCAAGGTTAGGGCCGAGGCGTGAGCAACGAGTCCGCCGACCCAGTGGCGGAACACGTCGTTCAGCAGATGGCCATCGCCGGAGCTGAAGACGTTCTTGCCGTTTTGGTTGAGGCTGGTATGAACGTGCATGCCGTTTCCGGACTGACCGGTGTATGGCAAGGGCATGAACGTGGCCCGGTGGCCGTGGTTTCGGGCGATTTCTTTGACCGTGGTCTTGAACAAAAGGGTGTTGTCGGCCGTGAGCATCGGATCGGCGTACGAGAAGTTGATTTCGAGTTGGCCTGGCCCGTACTCGGGGTTGGAGGACTCGAGAGGAATCCCAAGGTCGAGGAGCGCGATCCGCATGTCGGCGACGCACCGTTCGAGTTCGAGATTGTCGACCAACGACGAGTACTGCACCTTGTCTTGCACCGGCGACCAGTCGTCGTTGCATACATAACACTCGAGTTCGGTAGCCACGATCGGGTCGTAGCCAAGTTTGGTTACCCGATCGATCTGGGCTTGAAGGATGTTCCTCGGGTCGAGCGGGTGGGGCTCGTGTTTGTGGTCGATCGCTTTGGTCATGACGGTGGCGTAACCGGGCCGGTGTCTCAGCAGCCGAAACGTCGATACGTCGGGTTCGATGTGCATGTCGAGGAACCCGGTGGCCATGTTGATGAACGGGCTGTCGACGATGTCGCACGTTATATCCATGACGTAGATGGCATCAGCGATGTGTGCGCCTCCGGCAGCCACGGTATCGATGAATCGTTGGGCCGGTACCCGCTTGCCCCGATGGTGGCCGTAGGTGTCGACGGTGACGATCTCGACGGTGTGCACATCGTTGTCGGCGATGAGTGTCGCGAAGTCGGCTGATGTATGCGGCATGGAGTTCCTAACTGGCTGGGACTATGTACTCGATCTCTGGGCGGGCTAACTGAGGCTTGGCACGAGCACGAGGCGGCCATCGACCTGCCCAGACCGTAGGCGTTGATGGGCGATCTCTGCATCCTCGAGCCGTAGTGCTTCGACTGTGTACTGAATCTCGTTGTTCTGAGCGAAGTCGACTAGTTGGCCTAACTCGGGCACTGTGCCCCAGATGCTCGACATGAACTGGGCCTCATGGGGCACCGCTCCGACGCCGAACGGAATTCGGCCGCCGTACAGTCCGATGGCGACCACGATGCCGCGGCGATTTACGTGTTCGACCGCTGTTCTAAGGGTCGCCTCGGCGCTAACAAAGTCGATGATCGCATCGAATCGACCATCGAGTTCGGCGGCTATGACTGCGTGGTGGGCACCGAGGTCGAGTGCAAGGTCGCGTTTGTCGGCTGCCTGATCAACCACGGTTACGTTGGCGTCGCTGAGCATTCGTAGGAACTGCACGCCGAACTGGCCAAGTCCGCCGGCGCCGATTACCAAAGCTCGAGCCGCAGATCCTCGGCGGCGAAGAGTTTCGAGTGTCTTGTTCGTTCCTTGGAACGCGGTTAAACCTCCGCAGGCGAGCGGCGCCGACTTGACTGGGTCGAGGTCGCCAAGCGGGTAAAGGTAATCGCGGTGGGGAACCACCATCTGTTCGGCGTAGCCGCCGTCTTTAAAGAGGCCCGCTTCGGCTCCGTCAGGGCAAATCATCTCGTGGCCGGTTTCGCAGATCCAGCAGTGGCGACAACCCCACGGGGCATACATCATGACCGGACCGAGTTGGTGGTGAAACCCTGTCACTTCGTGGCCTGGCACCAGCGGCAATCGGCTACCGAACTGACCGTCGACAACGTGGATGTCCGAGTGACAGACACCACACGCAGTTACGTCGATAATCTCTTGACCTCGACGGGCAATGGGTGCTGGTCGGTCGACGAGCACAAGCCCGGAGTTGAACCTTTGAAGTTCGATTGCCCTCATGCGGGCCGGCGTAGAGCTAAGCGGCCGGTTCCATGCCACGGTGACGGTTCGGCGAGTTCGAATTTTGGGAACCGGCTAATGAACTCGGTGAGGGCGACGTTCACTTCGCGCCTGGCGAGGTTGCTGCCCAAACAGCGATGGGCGCCAACACCGAACGATGTGTGCGGGTTTGCCGGTCGGTCGAGTCTGATGTCGTGAGGACACTCAAACACTTCTGGGTCGCGGTTGGCGGCACCGAAAGCCAGGACGACACGTTCGCCGGCTCGCATCTTTACTCCGGCGATCTCGGTGTCTTGTTTGACGGTTCTGGCCATGGCCTGAACCGGCGATAGTGCCCTCAAGAACTCCTCGGTAGCGGTCGGAATCTGCGACGGATCGGCAGCGAGAGCGGCCAGATCTTGGGGGTGCTGAGCCAGGTGCCAGAGGCTGCTTCTAATGGTGCCTGCGGTCGTTTCGAGCCCAGCCACGAATAGCAGATAGCAGATGTCGAGCATCTCTTCGTCGTCGAGCTTGCGGCCCCCGTGATCGACGGCGAGCAGCGATGAGATCACGTCTGGGCCGGGATCGTGACGGCGCAACTTTATGAGGCTGCGTAGATAGTCGTAAACATCGTTGGCCGCCTGGCGGGCGATTGATTCGTCTTCGGTGCGGGCAAACACGATGTCATCGACCCAACGGTCGAACAGTTCGGCGTCTTGCATGGGGAATCCGAGGTATTCGCCGAACACCATGGTGGGAACGAATCGAGCGAATCGAGAGGCGTTCATGACCTCTTGGCCGTCGAGTTCGTCGAGGAGTTCTCTCGCGATTTCGCGAGTTCGGGGCACCAGCAGGTCCATCTGCTTCGACGTGAAGAACGGCAGCAACATTTGGCGATACGCGACGAGTTCAGGCGGATCGATGTCGAGGGGAATGAGAGGGCGATCAGTTCCGAACGAGGGCAGGATCATCGATGGCGCGACTGAAAAGGTATCGGTATCGTGCTCGACGGCCCGTACATCGGCGTAAGAAGTGACGGTCCAGAAACCGCCATACCGGTCGCTCCACGAGACCGGACACTCCGACTGCATGACCTTGTAGTCGTCGAAGATGGTGTCGAGCGCCAAGCCATGAAAATCGAAGTCGAAGCGAGGGTGGTTCGTTGACTCCGCCACGGCAGTTTTGGCCTCTTCGTTACTCATCGAGTGGAAAGTTCAGTCGATTGCGTCGTTGGTGAAGCTGATCGAGGCACCACCGACGACTCTGCCGAAGTGTCGAACAAAGGCGCTCAAGAAGAGGGTGATGCCTGCCATTTCGATGGACTCCTCTGCCACTTTCTGGAAGTGAGAGACAGTTTGTTCTTCCCAACCAAGCGAATCGGCTATTGAAGAGGCGAGATCCTCGACTCCTTCGGCGAAGTCGAGAGCGACGGCCACTGTCAGG
>JAADHX010000325.1 GCA_013151655.1 Actinomycetota bacterium | reverse complement strand
GAACCGGCCGTCGACCACCAGCAGTTCGTTGTCTAGCAGAATGCCTTCTTCGTCGACCGAAGTTGAGTTGGCCGGCGCCGATCCTGGAACGGTTCCGCCGACGTCGGCGTGGTGACCTCGCGACGCGACGTAGAAATTGATCGATGTCGATGCTTCGTTGAACACCGGCTTGATCACGGTGATGTCGGGAAGATGAGTGCCACCGTTGTATGGGGCGTTCATCACATAGACATCGCCAGGCTGCATCGTTGGGTTCTGGCCAATGATCGACTTGATCGACTCGCTCATCGAGCCAAGGTGCACGGGCATGTGAGGGGCGTTGGCGATCAAATCGCCGGTGGGGTCGAATATCGCGCAAGAAAAGTCGAGGCGCTCCTTGATGTTCACCGACGCCGCGGTGTTCTCGAGCACCACGCCCATCTGTTCGGCGATGTTCATGAATAGGTTGTTGAAGATCTCGAGTTGCACTGGGTCGACCGTGGTCCCGACTGCGGTTCGGTCTGGCAACGGCACCGTTCGCTCGAGTACCAGATCAGAGTTGGGTAGCACCGAGGCTTGCCATCCCGGTTCGACCACAGTGGTTCCGGTGGGTTCGATCAGAACCGCGGGTCCGTCGATCGGGTTGCCAACCGCCACTGCCGAGCGCTCGAAGAATGGAGTGCTCACACGTTGGCCGGCCATCGTCACTTGATGAGGTGTCAACGCTGCTTCTGGCTCTGATCCCTTGATAGACGCCCCGATTTCGCCGTCACCGTCGGACGTACCGACGGTTTCGACCTGCATGGACTCGATTGTTAGAGGCCGATCGGACACGAAGCCGAAACGAGCAGAATGAGTTGCCTCGAAGGCGCTGACGACGTCGACCAGAGCGCCGGCATCGACCAACAACGCGGTGTCGGAGCCTTCGTAGCGAAGACCCAGGCGGCGCGTCACAGTGATGTGGCTGGCGGCTACGCCTTGTTTGGCAACCGCGGCGCGGCCTTGGATTTCGAGGCCTTGCCACCGATCGTCAAGCGCGGCGAGGGCAGCGTTTGTGAGGGCCAATTCGACGGTTTGGTCGGCCACATGGCGAATATCGGCCAGGCCGATACCTACCGCCGACAGAACACCGGCATGGGGGTGAAGGTGAACCCTCGTTATCCCAAGCCGATCGGCGACCAGACACGCGTGTTGGCCACCCGCTCCCCCAAAACAAACAAGGGTGTAGCTCGTGACGTCGTAGCCACGTTGTACGGAGATTTTCTTGATGGCGTTGGCCATGTTCTCGACCGCGATGGTCAAAAAGCCGGCCGCGACCGACTCCACAGTTTGTTCGACTCCCGAGGCCGCAGAAATCTCGGCAGCCAAGGCGTCGAACTTCGCGCGGACCACCTTGTCGTCGAGGCGCTGATCGCCAGATGGGCCGAACACGGCTGGAAAGTAGTTTGGCTGAAGCTTGCCGAGCAGCACGTTGCAGTCGGTAATGGCAAGTGGTCCACCGTTTCCGTAACAAGCGGGGCCTGGGTCGGCGCCGGCTGAATCGGGCCCGACCCGCATTCGGCTGCCGTCGAAGTGAAGTATCGAACCGCCGCCAGCGGCAACGGTGTGAATGTTGATCATGGGCGCCCGCACTCGGACGCCGGCAACCTGGGTTTCGTGGGTTCGTTCGAGTTCGCCGGCAAAGTGCGAAACGTCGGTCGACGTGCCACCCATATCGAAGCCGATTAGGCGATCGAAACCGGCCGCGACTGCCGTTCGTACCATTCCGACCACACCACCAGCGGGCCCAGACAGAAGTGCGTCGCGGCCTTGGAACTGGTGAGCGTCGGTTAGTCCACCGTTTGACTGCATGAACATCAGCTTGGGGCCGACACCGTCGGGGCATAACTCGGCATCGACCTGATCGACGTAACGTCGCAATATTGGCGAGAGATACGCGTCGACAACAGTGGTGTCACCCCGCGAGACCAGCTTCATCAGCGGGCTCACCTCGTGGCTAACCGAGACCTGACCGAACCCGAGGTCGCGGGCTAGAGCCGCAACGGCGGCCTCATTTTCGCTGTACCGGTAACCATGCATGAAAGCAATGGCGACCGAGTCGTACCCATCGGCCCGGACACGCCCGAGGTCGCGGCGCACCGACTCAAGATCGAGCGCAACAATCACCTCGCCGCTGGCCGACACGCGCTCATCGACCTCGACAACTTCGGAGTACAACATTTCGGGCAGCTCGATGTCGAGCGCGAACAGGTTGGGTCTGGCCTGGTAGCCGATTCGGAGGGCATCGGCAAAACCCCTTGTTGTCACAAACACGGTGGGCTCGCCGGCGCGTTCGAGAAGCGCATTGGTGGCCACCGTCGTACCCATCTTCACCGAGTCGATTAGTTCGGCCGACATCGGAGCCGTCGCATCGAGATCGAGTAACTCACGTATCCCTTGCAGGGCAGCATCGGGGTACTGCCGCGGGTTCTCGGAAAGCAACTTGTGGGTTACCAGAGCTCCGTCGGGGCGGCGGGCCACGACGTCGGTAAAGGTGCCGCCTCGATCAATCCAGAACTGCCAACCTGATGTCATTGGTTAGAGTTCACCACAACTTCGAGGAGGCCGACTCGATGACGAGCGGCTTGCTGAGTATCTGACCTTCAAGTAGTGCGACTTTGGCGGAGCCTGCCGTTTCGCCACTGGCGAGTTCGTCGAGGATGGCGAGGCCGGACTTCACCTCGCCGAAAACAGGAAACCCTCGTTCGTCTGGTTCGCTGCGACCCCCGTAGTCGAGTTCTGGAAACTCACCAAGACAAAAGAACATGTCCGCAATGACCTCGCCGCTTGCTGGCAGATCGCGTCCGAGCGACACAGCACCTCGACAGTGGCGCAGACCACTTTCGACTGTAGTTTCGAACTCCGAGATCGTACGAAGGTCTCGCGGTGGCTCGTGTCTGGTGTTGTTGGTCAGGATTTGGTCGAACGGGCCGCCTTGAACGAGGCGAGGACCGCCAGGGTGGCCGAGTGTCGTCGATCGGTACAGCGTTGAACCGTCGTATACGCCTTCGTCGATAAGGCTCACGACATACTGGACAGCTGTCGGAGCCACGTCGGATCTCAGTGAGATGACAATCTCGCCGGCGGCGGTGTGGAGCCGTATTTCTTTGTTCGCGCAAGCCATTAATCAGACAGTAGAACAGTCACCCGAAAACGCGTCCAGTTGGCCATGCGGATGGAAGCGCCATCTATGAAGGTCTTGTCGACGTCGGCGAACTGGCGCAAGTCACGTGGGACGTTGCGGAGGACTCTTGGCGGCACCAAGGCTGTCCCACCATCGCTAAGTGTGACCACGGCCAAGGGTGAACGGTCGAGGACTCTTGGGCCGCCGTGGTGCTTGAGGTCGAGTTGGGCTTTGAGGGTGGGCGATCCTGCTGGTCGCACCCGCTACCTCCGACGTTGGGTGGGCGACGCCACCCTGTTGTCTCAAACTCGGGAGTTTGGAACTCGGCAGTTTCGAACTCGGTTTATTGGACTAGTTGGCCGTCGGGTCTGGTTATGTTCCAGGTGCCGTCGGGTTTGCGGTGGACGGTGTAGCCGGTTTCTTTGTGGCGGTTGT
>JAADHX010000031.1 GCA_013151655.1 Actinomycetota bacterium | reverse complement strand
AGTGCCAGAAACCGTGCCAGCACCCGCGGAGACACTGTCCAATGTGACTTCGAACGACCCAGGCGGATCAGCGTATTCAGCTACCGGCGGTCGCAGCCGAAACGCGTCAAGCATGGGGAAGGCTGCGAACATAAACCAGTTGTCGCCGGGAGCCAAGAACACAAGTGTGCCCGACGACGTGAAAGTCGACAGATTGTTGACGGTTCCGTTCTGGACATGCTCCACTACCAGTGAGGAAGCAGCGATATACGATTCACTGCTGTTGACTATGTTCAGCGCCCCGCGGACTCGGAGACCATCCAGCATCCCACCAAACACAGGCGAAACCGAAATCTGATCCGCAGCCGGGACCACCGGACCAGCCGTAGTTGTAGGCGCCAGCGTCGCCACAGGCACCGTCACAGGCGGCGCCGACTCATTCGAGCTAGAAGTCGAACACGACGCCGCAACCAGAACCACGACACAGGCGGCGAACATCACCCGCAATGTCAAACCTCCCTCACACGACACACTGAGTCAGTGCTAACACAGAACCAGTTCGACGTCGGGTCGCTGCGATCACGAATACAGCCCAGTCACAATCGTTGTCTGACCCGCAACAACTGCCACAGTGGAGCAGCCCGGTTCGGTCATGCCTGCCACCTCTCCCCAGCAGACCTGATAGTTGCCTGGCGGGTAATCCTTCCACATCCCCCAAGCATCGCGAGCTATCAAGCCTTTGTTCGGTTCGCTTAGATCCCGCACATGTATCGTGCCGCCAACCGGCGACGTGGGTTGATACACCCGCAGCTGGGCCAGGCCAAACCCTCGGGTTAACTCGTCGTCGACCGCATCCCAGATGCGCCGAAAACGCTCCGCAGAACGCAGCAGTCTCAGGATTTGGGGAGGAGGTGGGTTTCGATTCCGAGAAGTTCGGCGAAGACGATGCCGTCGTCGTCGGTTAGCGAGACGTCGCATTTGGCGCTAGTTCTAGTGGCGCTCACGGCCGCCAGATCTACAGTCGCGGTCGGGGCACGGGCACCGCGAAGGAAACGAATCGAGCGAATCGAGGTTGGCAGCGACGGGCCGCCAAGCACGAGGTTGGTCGACAGGAGCGCAAGCTGAAGGGCGCCATCGAACATGGCCACATCGGTCTGCCAAGGCTCGGCGGACCAGCCGTGCTCGATCACACCACCAACACGGGCTCGGGCGCCTGGCTCTGCCAGCTCGACCCCAGCCCCAAGAACTCGGAACTTCGGCCCATGAAACAAAGTGTCACCGTCATAGGGGTCCGCGATGAGCTCGACCGCTGCACCAAACGGCAAACCCCCGACACCCTGAAGTTCTTTAAAGCCGGTTGCACCAAGCAGCGCTGAACACGAATAGTGCGGTCGGCCGGTCTCGGAGCTGACTAGCCGAAGAGCGACACGAACGCCATCTGCGCTGACCTTGGTTGTGTGCGCCGACAGCTTCAACTCAGTGCCGCCGCCGTTGGCGAAGTCGCTGATGGAAACTCCGCTTAGGACCCTAATGTCGACTAACTCCACAACATGCATGACCTGGTGGAAACGAGCCGAGTGATCTTCGGCGGCCCTGGCGAACCATTCGACAGCGTAGGCAACGGGAATCACCGCAACCGGATCCGAGCCGTTGGCCACAATCGAATGATCGACGAGATGGGGGTGCGTCGACGCATCGACACGAATCGTGGACTCCGATGTTGGCAGACTCTCAGCATCGGCGGGGGCGCCGTTCACGACCCGCATGGCCATGTTCTCTACTTCGTAGATCCGCAGACCGTCGCACCACAACGACCCTTTACCGACAACGAACGGACCGGCCTCGTCGGCGCCAACCTCGGTGATCTCCATGACCGACGTGATCAGGCGGTTCTTGGGAGTCACCTGCCCGCGGTACTTCCAAGTGAGTGGAGAACCAACCGAAATCGGTTCGAACCGAGGCGACTCGAAGGCGTCGGCGACGCCACTGTCGATGATGAAGAACTGAAGCAGTTGGAGCAGGGCTTCGATGCCAAGAGAACCCGGTTGCACGGGATCTTGGAAGAAGTGGGCCTTGAAGAACCACTCGGCGATATCGACATCCTTCTCGCCTACAACGATGCCGAGTCCGGCCTCGCCGCCAGCGGGCATCACCGCGGCTCGATCAAGCATCAGCAACAGCGGGCCAGCAAGACGAAGCGTGCCGTCGCAGAACCGGGCAGGACGGGCGGTGAGGTCGAGCAGGTCTACCGATCCACGGTCGAGCTGCGTCTCATGAGCCGTGTCGATCCTGAGGCCCACCTGATCCTCGAACGCTTCGGGTGGAAAGAACCCGAATACGGTCGTCATCTCGTACACCTGGCGATCACCGAGCCAGCACTCGACTTCGAAGCCCTCGATGATCATCCCTCCAGCCCGCGAGACGCTCGTCAGCTTCACCTTGGTAGTGAGGACGCCCGAGGTTCGGGTCAGTTCGCCGAGCACGGTACCGGTGCCGTCGAGGTTGCGGAACAGGAGGTCGTCGTCGACCTCGACCGCCGACCCCACAGCAGACGCCACCCAACCACACGGTTGCAGTGCGGCCTCTAGCAGCACCGCAAACGGCATGACCTCGGCCCCGTTCTGGTCGAAGTACCAGGCATCGGTGGGGATGTCGTATTCGCAGATGATCTCCATTCCGGCCTGACAATCGCCAACCTCGCCGTCGATACTGACCACTCGACTGATGAAGTGATACGGAGGGCCAGGTAGCCGAGGCGAGCGTCGAGTTCCGTCGAACACTTCGTACATAGAACCGAAGGCCTCGGACGGCTTGCCCCAAGCACACGAGAGCATCGCCTTCCAGCCGAACTCAAAGCCATCACCATCTACGGCAACCACCACTGAGTCGACGGTGGATGTCGCGACTAACTCCGGCATCGAAGTCAGCGGCCAACCAGGGACGAGTTCGACACCAAGACGGTGTGCATGAAACGCGGGCTTACCGTCGACGAACCCGACCACATCGGCGATGACGGTCGGATGCGGACCGTCCCAAACTTCCTCGACGTAGATTTCGTAGGCGACGTGTTGAGTTTGTGGATTGATCTCGCCGCGACACTTGAGGTCGAACGGTTGGTTCGCCAGAGGCTGGAACCGCCAGCCGTCACGTTGGGTGGTGTGACCAAGAGCCGTTAGGTAGAACGACAGGGCTTGGATGCAAGCCTCGACCATGAAGTTGCCAGGCATGCATGGGTCGTTCTTGAAGTGACCGTCGAAGAACCAGGCATCGGGTTCGATGGTGGTTTCGCAGCGCATGAATCCGCGACCCCATAGACCTCCAGCAATGTCGAACGCTGTCACTTCGTCGATAAACAGCCTGTCGCCAGCCTGGATCTTGGGCGTTCGGGTATGAGTGTGTGTCCACTCGTAGCCAAGCCCGAAACATTCGCTGACTCGCCCCTCGCCAAAGGCCTCAAGATCGGCCGCGCTGAACGTCGACTTGGTACACACGACCGCAGGACCATCGACCCTGGCATCGGGGTCGAGGTCGCCAACGCCGTCGGCTGGCGACCACAACACGCCGAGCGCTTCGGCCAGTTCGTTGCCACTGAAGAAGCCGGCCTGACCAT
>JAADHX010000204.1 GCA_013151655.1 Actinomycetota bacterium | reverse complement strand
CTGCTCGGTCCGAAAGCCAGCCGAGACCGTTGTCGATACCACCAACAAAGTTGGCCGCCCCCACCGACCCATTCCTGATGTTCTCGAAGTTGAGCTCGCGTACGTTCTTAAAGACGGCGAGGAACCCCAGGGTCAGAATGCTGATCGGAGGCCAGGCCCAGAGAATGCACCGAACCATCGCTCGGAGCTGGCCCCGTCCTTTACTGATGGTGGTGCCAGTCGCGGCGCCGAACAGTGTGGCGGTGGTTATTTGTGAGATGGGGCCGATTCCGCCAAGCAGAATTGCCATCATCGCCGCAGTTGCCCCGGCCGCGAAGACGACTCTGAGGCGCCGTCGCGATGCAAGAACCGCAATCACCACGGTCGATAGCAGCTGAAAGAATGTGCCGAAGGCAAGGAGCCGACCGATCGCGGCCGAAGTGAAAACAAGCGCCGCTACCGCCGCCGCATCTGCTGCTTCGCTTGGTGACAGCTGCGAGCTAGTGGTTGCAGCCGCAGCGGTATCGGTTGAGGGGAGATCGATCACGTGGCCGCTCATCGTATGGACCGTCGACTCAACCCCCTCGCGCATGAGTGATAGCGAAACGGTCGCGTTGGATGGCAAACTCGGCTTTATGCCAATGCGCACTAACTGCCATCAATACGAAAGCCGGTCGTACCCAAACGGAGACACCGTGCGTAAGTGCAACCTCGACCTGGCCCCCGAGGCGCCGTGGCGCTGTCCAGACGATTGTGCCAGCTATCAGCCTCGACAACTCGATGCCGGATGGATTCATGGCAGCTTGGGCCTCAACGATTTCGCCGAGGAACCGGCAAGCCTCGGTGATGACGACTCGATTGCAGCCCTGCTCGACGCGGCCGAAGAAATTGTGAACGATGCCGGACCATCGATCGTGGCCGAGTTCGAAGCCGAGCAGGGTAAGAAAACAGGCCGATTGCCTCGGCTTTCCAAACGAGCAAGGGCCAAGAAGCGCAAGAAAAAGAAGAAGCGCTGACTCCTCGCCCTGATCTTCGTGCCCTCTGCAATTTCTACTACGCGCGTAGGTAGAATTCGGGGGCTGATTTCGCCCCGAGATCTTGAGGCAACCACAGATGACCCAAGCCATCCTCCCTAGCTTTGTTCACGCGAACGATCCCGAATGGCTGAACGCAGCTAGGCGGCTAGCCCGCGAGCGAATCCAGGATATCGGCCTCCCCACCGCCGAAGAAGAAGAGTGGCGTTACTCGCGCATCGACGATCTGGACCTCTCAGACTTCACTCCGGTCGAGGCCAAGTCCGAACATAGCCCAATGTGGGGCCTTGTCGACGGTGAGGCCATAGCCGATGCGGTGGCCACTATCGACGTGGTCGACGGCTTCGTCGTAGCCGTCGATGTCAGTGCCGATGTCGAGGATCTCGTCGAGATCTCAACCGACGGCGTCGGTGCCGAAGATGCTCTCGGTTCGGTCATGACCGAACCGACCGATTCGTTTGCCGACATGAGCCTGGTGTTGGCCGATCGGCCCATCGTTATCCGAATCGCTCCCGATGCTGTCGTCGAGGGCCCCATCGTGGTTAGGCACCGGGTCGTCACTGCCGGATCGCTCACGGCTACTCGCATCGTGGTCATCGCCGGTCAGAACTCCGAGGCCACCGTGATCGAGGCTCAGTCCTGCGACGAGATTCAGGCCGTGATCTTGCCGGTGACCGAACTTCGTGTCGAGCGTGCGGCTCGACTGAAGTATCTGGTCGTCCAGGATCTCGCCCACTCGGTCTGGCAGATCGGAACCCAGGTGTCGACTATCGACGCCGACGCTCATCTGGTTACAAGCGCTGTTGCTCTTGGCGGGTATTACGCCAGGCTTCGGTGCGACACCCGTATGATCGGCAAAGGAGCCGAGGGCGACATCAAGGCAGTTTTCTTCGGACAAGACGCCCAAGCACTCGACTTTCGTACGTTCCAGACTCATGTGGCACCCCACACCAACTCTGACCTCGTGTTCAAGGGTGCACTCGACGGACACGCTCGTTCGATCTACACCGGCCTTATTCGGATCGAGAAGGACGCCTACGCCGTCGAGGCCTTCCAGACCAACCGCAACATTAAGTTGTCCGAACATGCTTGGGCTGAGTCAGTGCCGAACCTCGAGATCGAAAACAACGACGTTCAGTGCAGTCATGCCTCGGCGGTTGGGCCCATCGATGCCGACCAGCAGTTCTATCTAGAGAGCCGGGGCGTACCCACACAGGTCGCCGAGCGGCTTGTTGTGCAGGGATTCTTCTCCGAGATCGTGTCGCAGATGCCCCACGCCGGCGTTGCCGCGGCGGTCGATGCCGAGCTGACACGCCGTCTTCAGACCTCGGAGTTCGTGCGATGAGCCGCCTCGTTCGACTTTGCCATCTCGGTGCGCTCGTTGATGGCCAGCCGGTGCGGATCGACATCGACGGTCACCGCATTGCTGCGGTCCGAATCGAAGACGATGTATACGCCATCGGCGACCGGTGTAGCCATGCCAACTTCTCGTTGTCCGAGGGTTATCTCGACATCGAACAGTGTTCTCTCGAGTGTCCGAAACACGGAAGCAACTTCTCGCTGGTAACTGGCGAACCCGGGAGCTTTCCGGCCACCAGACCAGTTCCCGTTTATGCGGTCACAGTCGATGGCGACGACGTCATCGTCGAACTTCCTGAGGACGATCAATGAGCACTCTCGAGATTCGAAACCTGCACGCCTCAATCGGCGGAACCGAGATACTGCGAGGCATCGATCTAACGATTTCGTCTGGCGAGGTGCACGCCATCATGGGGCCGAACGGTTCTGGGAAATCGACCCTGTCTCATGTGGTTATGGGCCGCCCCGGTTACACCGTGACCGCAGGCTCGATCACTCTCGACGGAGTCGACATGTTGTCGTTGGCGCCATGGGAGAGGGCCAAAGCCGGCCTCTTCTTGGCTATGCAGTATCCAACCGAGGTCCCTGGGGTGTCGTTACAGTCGGCAATGGCCGAAGCGTTTCGGGCCTCTGGTCGCGAATCCGACAGTGTTGTTGCTGCCCTCGAGGCTGAGGCCGATCGAATTGGCTTCGAGCGAAAGTTCCTGGAGCGGCCGCTTAACGTCGACCTTTCCGGCGGCGAAAAGAAGCGCAATGAGACCATTCAACTCGGTGTTCTAGGGCCCAAGATCGCAATTCTCGACGAACTCGACAGTGGTCTCGACGTCGATGCCTTACACGATTGCTCGACGCGTATAGAAGCCATGACCACAGAGGACAATCTCGGTGTCTTGGCCATAACGCACTACAACCGGTTGCTCAAGCAGCTGCGAGCCGATCGGGTACACATCATGGTGAAGGGCCGCATCGTTGCTTCAGGGGGCCCAGAGCTGGCCGCCGAACTTGAGGTCGACGGATATGCACGATTCCAGGGGTCCGACGATCCGTCGCGTCTTGATCCTCTTGGCGATGTCGACCCTTTCGCCGACCCCCTAGTCTGACAACGCTTCTCTAGCCCGATCAAAAAACACAACTCCCGCACCGGGGGGAGCGGGAGTTGTGCTGGCTGGTTCAGGGCCAGGTCCGCCATAGGCGGGTTGTTACGGGTACGTGGACCCGACGAGACTTTTCGCGCGTTCCAAGAGGACGAGCCTCTACGAAGACCGCACAGCTATCGTTACGACAGGCTTTCGTACGCCGTTTCGATAGAGATCTCTGCGTCGACTGCGTTGAGGTCTATGACGCTGTCGCCGAGTTCGGCGAGGCGCTGATCGAGTTCGGTGAGCTCACGGCGAGCGGTATTGGCATAACGCGAAACCATGCGCCTGTGGCTGTCGACGTCGTCGGCAAGTTGGGCGCGGCGGGCGGCTGCGATGCCATCGATCTGGGCCAGCTGCTCCTTGGCGATGTTGACCTCTTGGGTGACCTCGGTGTGTTGGGCCTCGATCTCAGAAAGGAGTAGCTCCATTTCGGCGGTGGCCTTGCGGCCAACCTCGATCGCCTGCTCTCTTGCTTCGGCTTTAGTTCGAGCTGCAGCCTCGTGTGAGGAGCGCTCGAGTGCCTCGGCTCGGCCCGTAGCCGTGTCGATCAGGGTCCGCGCCGTCGCCTCGGCGACCTGTCGGTTCGTGTCGACGTCGGCCTCGGCTTGGGCAACCAGACGAGCTGCGTGCTCCCTGG
>JAADHX010000118.1 GCA_013151655.1 Actinomycetota bacterium | reverse complement strand
TTTGGCTCTGCTCGTAGTGGGTTACGAACTGGCGACGAGGGCCGGAATCGCCATGCACGCAACGGCGGTCGACTATCACTCGTCGGGGTCATGGGGAGCTGTTGGAGCCGCAGCCGTTGGCGCTCGAGTCCTCGGCCTCGACCACGAAGCGATGTTCGAAGCTATGGGAATTGCCGAATATCACGGTCCTCGCAGCCAAATGATGCGCGTAGTCGACCATCCCACAATGGTTAAAGACGGCTCGGCATGGGGCGCGATGACTGGTGTATCAGCCGCCTACCTTGCGGCTTCTGGGTTCACTGGCGCACCCGCCATCTTGACCAATGATCCCGCCCTCGACTGGTTATGGGCCGACCTTGGCACGAGGTGGATCATCCACGAGCAGTACTTCAAACCCCAACCGGTTTGTCGTTGGGCCCAACCCGCCGTCGAGGCCGCCCTGGAGTTGTGCCGGGCTCATGACTTCGCTAGCGGCGACGTAGTGGGCATCGAGGTAGCGACTTTTCATGAGGCCAGCCGTCTCAGCACTGCGTTGCCGACCACGACCGAACAGGCCCAATACAGCCTGCCCTTCCCGGTTGGTGCAGCTATCGCCAAAGGAAGGGTCGGACCAAGCGAAGTTGGGTCGGCCGCGTTGTCAGACCCAGAAATAGTTCGTCTGGCCGGACTGGTCTCACTTGTCGAAGATGATGCCCACAACGCAGCTTTCCCGGCTAATCGATTTGCCAGGGTGACACTGTCGCTTCGCGATGGGAGGAGGCTCGAATCGGCCGACACCGAACCCCGAGGCGATCCCGAGGATCACCTCGACGATGCCGAGATCCGAGCCAAGTTCTTGGCCTACGCCAGCCCAATCCTTGGCCGAAGCCGCTCGGCGGCTATCGAAGCCGCTGTCGATGGGCTCGACACGGCTGAATCGCTTCGACCATTCCTCGGTCTTGTGACCGGTCCGATCGAAGCGTTGACGAACCGATGAACGACGCGTCGCGCTCACTTCACGTTGGAGTTGCTCAATTCGCCAGCGACTGTGGTAACCCCGATGTCAACCTCGACCGCCATCTCCACTGGATCGCCGAGGGTCAGAAAGCCAACGTTGAGTTGTTGGTGTGTCCTGAACTGTCGCTGGTTGGTCACCATGGTTCCGAGCAGATCATCGCGGACGCGATGCGACGCGACGACCCAAGGCTTGTTGAGCTGGCGGCGGCGACCGGCGAGATGGGGTGTGTTGTTGGTTTCATCGAGGAGGGGCCGGCGGCTCAGTATTACAACGCAACTGCGCTGCTGCGCGATGGTCGGGTGCGATATGTACACCGCAAGATCAACCTCGCTCACTATGGGTTGCTCGACGAGGGTAAGTACTTCTCGCCAGGCCGAACTGTCGACACAGCCGACCTAGACGAAGATTGGCGAATGGCGTTGCTGATATGCGCCGACGTGTGGAATCCGGCCCTTACCAATCTGGCGTTTGCCCACGGAGCGACCGTTCTGGTGTGCCCGGTCAACTCAGGCGTTGAAGCTGTCGGAGTCGAATTCGACAATCCGGCCGGATGGACACTTACGATGCAGTTCTACTCGACGATGTACGGGGCCCCAGGCATCATGGCCAACCGCGTCGGGTCCGACAAAGGCCTCACGTTCTGGGGCGGGAGCCGAATCGTCGATGCGTTCGGTCGAGAGTTAGTGGTAGCTGGCGACGGCGAAGAACTGATAACCGCAGTAATCGACTTCGACCGCGTGCGCCGTTCGCGGCAACTACTACCTACCTTGCGCGACAGCGACCTGGCTCTCGTGCACGCTGAAACAACACGACTTCTAAACAAGCTCCGATCGAGCCCAGAAGGACGCTAATGACCATTGACGAAGAGATCACCCCACTGCCCCAATCGGTGAGGTACTGCATCATCGGGGCCGGAATCCATGGCCTGTCGACAGCCTGGCACTTGGCCAAGGAACTGAAGGCGGCCGGAAAGGGGAGTGGCGCCGACATCCTCGTCATCGACAAGAGCCATATCGGTGCTGGCGCGTCTGGCATTGCGTGTGGTGTTGTGCGCAACAACTACTTCCAGCCAGCCATGCGCGAGCTGATGGCGCATTCGGTGTCGATCTGGGAGTCCGACCCCGAGGCATTCGCATATCACCCAGTTGGGTATATGCAGATCTCACATGCCGGGATGCGAGACGACGTCGCTTCGATCTACGAGCAGCAGCAAGCCATCGGTTATCCATCGACCTTCATTGAGGGCGCCGACGAGTGCGACGCATACATGTTGGGTCTCTTCGATGATTGGCGGGCCACCGGCATCACGAGCGTGTTACACGAACACAAGGGTGGGTTTGCATTCAACCAGGCATCACTCGACGGGCTCGAAGCCAAGGCGCGGGCCGAAGGTGTCAAGATCATCGGCCACGCCGAAGTGCGCGACTTGACCATCGAAGGCGGCGCTGTCACCGCGGTTGTGACCAATCGGGGAACTATCAGCTGCGACCACGTTGTGGTCGGGTCGGGCCCCTGGGTGCCGCATTTTTGGCGCATGCTGGGTCTGCCAGAATCGACTGACATTCTCGTCGATGGCGAAACTGTCAACGTTCCAACATGGAAGTACTGGGCTCTCCAGGAAGGCACACTTCAGGTCGAACCTGGGATGCTCGCCGACAACGACGGCAACGTGCCACCGGTCATTCACATCGACACTGATGTTCCTCTGCACGACGACGCTGGGAACCTTCTGGTCGACGAACCATGGGGTATCTACTACAAACCCGATTTCAACTTCGGCGGCATCCAGGGCGGCTACATGCCTTCGAAGGTCGATAAGCCGTTCGACGAAGTCGCGGTCGACCCTTACGGCGAAGCCAGCCCCGACTTCGTTGTCAACGATGACTTCAGGCTCATATGGGCCTCGGCACTGTCGTTCTGTCACGGTCGCTTTGAGGGTCTAGCTCCAAAGATGAGCGTTGAACCCTCCGGCGGCATCGGTGCGTTTACCCCAGACAGCTTTCCGGTCATCGACACCTTCTTGGGTAACGCTCACGTGATCGCAGACTCGAACCATGGCTACAAAATGATCGGTGTTGGTGCCCTGGTGGCCAAAGAGATCATGGGCGAAGTGCAAGACCTGCTCGAACCGTTCCGTTACTCGCGGTATGCCGAGGGCAAGCTCCATCCGCTGAGCAACTCGCCTTACCCCTGGAGTTAGCCAACAATCCGGAGTTAGATGGCGGGAGCGAGCTGTCGGCGCACCCGCGGTTGTGTCAAAACCACACTAGGTAGTCGTGGGCCTCGATCCGACCACGCTGACGAAGAGGAACTATCGGGACCGCGCTCGTCGGGATCAGAGGTCCTTTTTGTGACCGACGGTTCGGCCCGATGCTTGCACCAAGTAGTTCTGTGGTTGATCAGGGCTGTGGTTGACAAGGCCTGCGCCGGTCAAGTCTTGGCCTGTCGAGCTCTCTTGGGCTTCGCACGACAGGCTAGTCAAGGGGTGGGACAGGGCCAATTCCGGACAATAACGGCACACATAGTGGTCAAACGCATGATGCTTCGCGCCGTAAGTGTCGCTCACGCAACCGCCGTCGCGTCTGAGACGCAACTGATAACGCTG
>JAADHX010000043.1 GCA_013151655.1 Actinomycetota bacterium | reverse complement strand
TCGCTAGAGGCTACGGTTGCCCTCAGGGAGAGGGGCAGTGTGGGCTGGTCAGTGAATAGACCGACAGGATTGACGTTTCATCGTCGCGACCGGTCGACTAAGGGCTACACCTTGGTCACACCGAGCAGTGACCGCTCCGCGTACCTGATCGACATGGAGGGCAGGGTCGTTCACCGGTGGATGTTTGACACGATTGATCCTGGTTACGCGCGTCTGCTCGACAACGGCAACCTGCTGATGGCTGGTTCCGACGTGAACCTGCCCACCCCGCCAGCCGATGAGCCCACGAAGCCGCCACCGCCGTTCGACGTCCATGTCACGCGTTTGGGTGGCTATAAGACGACGCTTCTCGAAGTTGATTGGGCCGGGAACATCGTGTGGTCATACGTCAACCGATTTCAGCATCACGATTTCGTCCGGTTGCCGAATGGCAACACCATGGTGCCTGAGTGGGTAGAACTCTCCGAGGAACTTCACAAGGCGGTTCGTGGTGGTCACAGGTTGCCGAGGGAACGGTTGCCCCGTCTTCTCGGAGACGACATTGTGGAGGTCGATCCATCGGGTGCAGAGGTTCGGCGGACCCACTTGTGGGAGCTGCTCGATCCGGTAAAGGACCCGATCCATCCCGCTAAGCGCCGCTGGGAGTGGACTCATCTAAACGGAATCGACGTAAACGAGGCGGGCGACATCGCGTTTTCAGCGCGGACCAACAACCGTGTTGGTGTCATTGATGGTGCTACGGGTGAGTTGAAGCTGAAGTTCACCGACACTCATGGCCAGCACCATGTGACTTGGGTGGGCGAAGATCTCATTCAGGTGTTTGACAACGGGGAGTCCCGGTCGCGGGTGATCGAGATCAAGGTCAGTACTGGCGAAGTCACTTGGAGCTACGAGGCCAAGCCGGTCCACCAGTTTTTCAGCAACTACATTTCGGGAGCAGACCGGTTGTGGTCGGGGTCGGTGCTGGTGTGTGAAGGCTCCGCCGGTCGGCTCTTCGAGGTGACGCGTAGCCAAGAAGTGGTCTGGGAGTGGATCAACCCGTTCGTGAATCATCGAGACAACGGCGATGTGGCTGTAGGGATTTACCGGGCACATCGGTACGGTCCGGATCACCCGGCGTTTCAAGATCGAGATCTCGATCCGAGTGCTTACGGCAACCTAAATCGGCTCAACGGACTGATGTAATGCTCCGCGTCGATACGGGAGGTGACGCGGGGGTGACGCGCCGTCTGGCCCATGATGCGCTCGCCGGCACCAGTACACAACCACGACCGAGTCGGCGGGGAGAATTCACATGATTCACATAATCGCTACCCATGAGGTCGACGACGTCGAGCACTGGTTCACTTCGCCGTTGCGGAAGGAGCTCTTCGAACCGCGCGGCATTAAGGCCACAGCCTTTCGCGATCCTGAAGGCAACAGCACCCTGACTGCCGTCCTCATCGAGGCGCCGGACATGGAGACGTTCCAGAGGATCCTCGCCGAACCGAAGTCGCAGGAGGCAGCGGCGAGCGACGGCGTCCGTTTGGACACGCTCAAGGTCTTTGTCGCCAACTGAGCGGGCATCGACCCAAATACACGAAGAACGACCCGCGTTCTGTGGGCGGCGCTTACACAGTGAGCTGTAGGCGCAGATCGGCGACTCGCCTCGTCAAGCCACCGATGTCATGCGCCGTGCACAGAACGTCGGCCTCGTCCAACCATTCCCCGCCAAGGCGATCCAGTTCGCCGACGGAGGACAGACGGTTCTCGACCAACCCACAGAGGGCGGCCACACGGTGGTAATGCCAACCGAACCGCTCTGTCACCGACGCGGCTTGGAGCAGATTGTGTTCGGCGGAATCGAACCTACCGGCCAATGTGGCCAGCCTGCCTACATGGAGCGAGATCGGACCTTGGCTCATTGCGCCGTTGAACGAAACCTCGCCGGCTAACGGCTCGAGTTCTGTGAGGAGCCACTCGGCGGCGGGTGCGTCGTGAAGTCCAAGGGCCAAGATCACGAGTCCGATCAGCAGGCTCGATTGCATGAAGTCAGCAGGAATCGATGCCAGGCCGCGCTCGCGCGCTTCGTCAAGGACTGTGCGGGCAAAGTCGCGTTGACCGACTTCCAAGTAGGCGATTGCCTGAGCGATTTCGAACGTCCGCGCCACCGACTCAGTGGTGTCGAGGTCGTCGGGGACCCGGGCGAGCATCTCGCCGCGATGTCCGCGTAGGGAGCCAAGCGTGAAGAACTGGGCGGCGTAGGTGGTGAACGCCTCCGACTCACCGATCCGATCTCCGGTGGTGTAGCACGCTGCTATCAAGTCCTCGGCCTCGTTGAAACGACACTCCATGGTCGCGTCGAAGCCCTCGATCAGTGCCGAGAGCCAGCGAACCCGTGGTTCGTTGATCTCGTTGGCGAGTGAGCGCAACCGCTCGGCGCAGTGTGTCGCTAGCGCCTCGTCGCCAGCGCACACCGCGGCGGTATGGGCCGCGTGGTAGAGGTGTGACGCCTCGCGTTGTGCGCCGCTTCGCTCGATGAGGTCGATCGCGTCGCGGGCGATCTGCAGACGAAGGTCGGCGGTCCCGGGCGCCCACAGTGCAAACAGTAGGTCCGGCGCGATTCGAGCCAACAAGTTCGGGTCATCGCTGGCACGCGCAAGGGCCTCGGCTTCAAGGGCAGCGGTCGTGCGGCGGTCTGCCTCGTCGGTGTGTACGAGGCTTCTGGCCAGAATGGCGAGCACCGCAGCCCGCGTGTCGTCATCAGCCGTGGTCGTGCGTTCGAAGGCTGCCTCGGCGATGGCCAACTGCTTCGGGCCGAGTGTGCCGAGACGGATTGAGCCTGGCGCGACCGTGAACGCGGCGCGAAGCAGGGTGTGATCGGCACCTGACCGCAGCGAAAGTTCGGCTGCCGCATGGAGCGTGCCGATCGCCGTCGGATGACCGGCTCGATAGGCGGCCTCGCCGAGGTTCACCATCAACGAGGCGAGCTCGGCGTCATCTCGACCGAGTGTCTCAGCATGACCCAGAGCCCGGCCGAACCACCCTGCGGCTTCGTCCGGTGTTAGGTCGGCGAGCGCGCGCTCGCCCGCGCGGGTCGACCAAAGCAGCGAGGCTTCGACAAGACCGGCACGTTCGGCGTGATGGGCAAGCTGTGCCGGATCGGCGGAGTTCGAGCCATGCAACGCCTGGTATGCACGCTCGTGAAGGCTGGAGCGCTCCCATGGACCAAGCTCGCCGTCTAACGACCTCGCCACGAGTGCGTGGGCAAACCGTACGGTCGACGCTTGCGATTGGTCGACCACCAGGAGCCCCGCCGTTACTGCCCGGTCGAGCAATGTAGCGAGATCGCGGCGGCTGAATTCGGTCATCGCGGCCAACAGCGACTCGTCGAAGTGTCTGCCGAGCACCGCCGCGGCCGTAAGCACCGATTGTCCGAGTGGGCCGAGCGCGGCGACCCGATGCCAAACAAGGTCACGGAGGTTCGGGGGCACACCGGCGATGGTCGACTCGGCAACAGCAGCGACGCCATCCTCGACGTTTAGCAGGCCCGAGGTTGTCCAATGTTGCAGGAGGTGCTCGGCCAACAGCGGGTTGCCGGCCGACTCGCTACTTAGGAGATCG
>JAADHX010000026.1 GCA_013151655.1 Actinomycetota bacterium | reverse complement strand
CCACACGGTCTGGAATCGGCAGCATCGAGCGAGCGTGTCGGTCGGGTCGGCTAGTCATGAATGGCCCCTTCAATATCTTGTCTGTTCTACACCGGAACCGTACATTAAACGTTGGCTAACGCAGGGGGCGAACTGCTGGACGGCGCCAACCCAGGCCAGCAACCTTGCCCGACGGCGGCCAATGATTGGCACGGCTGTACGCCCACCATTCGAACGGATTGATGTAGTAGGTACACGACTCAACGACCTTGGTGAATTGATCGGAGCGTCGCCGGGTCAGCCAAACAACCATCCCGGCACCGCCGCCGAGCAACATCCAGCTGCCGTAGAGAACCGGATAGAAGGGCCCGAACCAGCGAGCTTGCCAAACGTGAACGTTCTCGTGATCTGTGACCAGCCGCTGTCGACGGGCCAAAGAGGTGTCGCCGGCTCCGCTGACGACGTTGCCGACCGTGATCGCAAACCCACGCCGAGGCATGAACCCGCGCCGATACACGTGCCGATTCTGGCGCTCACTCAGGCTCGCGTCGTATCCAGACTCTCTCGTAACCGCGGCGACGACGTGCGTAACCAAACCGGCTGCGGTCATCGGCAGCGCCCATGTTGAGTCGAGCGTGAAAGCAATGAGGCCGTTGGAGCAACTGCGGTCGTAGATTTGCCGCCAGCCGGAGATTGCTCCGTTTGTGGCACCTACAACACCAAACGGAACAGCCAGCCCTATCGGGCGACCAACCGCAGCTCCGAGGGCGCCCCCGAGAACAGCAACAGCAACAGCTTCGCGGAGGCTGCCGCTGTTGGCCGAGTTCATGTTTGTCGCTGTACTAGTTGCGGAGATACGAGAGCAGACGCAGGAGTTCGAGATATAGCCAGACGAGCGTCACGACCAGCCCGAGAGCCGCCACCCACTCGTACGCCTTGGGGAGCCCCATGTTTGCACCGCGTTCGATGAAGTCGAAGTCGAGCGCGAGGTTCATCGCGGCCAGCCCGCATACGAACACCGAGAACAAGATGCTGAGCAACATGTTGTCGCCATTGAGGAACGGCAGTGAGCCGCCGAACAAGCTGAAGATGAACGAGCCCACATAGAGCACCATCACGCCGAGCGTCGCAAAGATCACATTGCGGCGGAACTTGTTGGTGACCTTGATGATCCGAGTGCGGTAGAGCACGAGCATCACAGTGAAGACCGACGCCGTGGCGAGTACCGCCTGAAGGACGATGCCGTCGTAGAGGGTTTCGTACCCTTTCGATATCGCCCCGACCGCAAAGCCGTAACAGATCGCATAAACGGGCCCGAAGATCTTGGCGAGGTTTGGCTTGAACATTGCCGCGAAGACAGCGGCGAAACCGACGACGATGCCCATCATTGCCATCGGTGGGAACGAGTAAGTATCGACTCCCTCAACCGTTGTCGGGCCTGTCGCCGCGTTCCAGCCGAACGATGCCGAAACGAGTAGCAGTATCAGCAGCACCAAAGAGGCGCTGATCGTGCCATTGATTGTCATCGACTTCTGCCAACTGGTAACGGGCCCATCCGTCACCGGCTGAGTCGCGATGTGTTGGCCAGCCTTCGGTGCCCCCCAGCCCGCCGACGCCTCTTCGAACTTCTTTTCGTTAAACACTGGATTTGGCATGGTCCAGCAACTCTAATGCCGCTGAAGGGTTACTTCTACCTCAGGTCGTGCGCGCTTGTTGCATCCCAGAGGTCTACATCGGGCGGGCCACTTAGAATCCCGGCGCACGACTCGGCCATTTCGACCATCAGCTTGGAGTCGAAGTGACGCTGCTGATGTGTGGGGCTCTCCCACTTCTGTATCAGCAGATGTCGACCACGATGAGTGACGCTCGAGCACAGGTCAATATTGCGGCAACCATCGACCATGCGCGTGAGAACGATGTACTTCGATAGCACCGCAAGCAGTGCCTTGTTGTCTGCCGCGTCGAACTTGATCGTCACAATCGTGAGTTCAACCTCACCCAAAGCCCTCTCATCGCTCAATGCGATACACCCCATCTCGTTATCTGAACCAGTGATATTATGGCCGCGGTTGCCGTTCGCGTGTTGACGCTAAGGACCTCGTAGGTATGGTGACCAATGTCTCGTAGCGAAAGTCGTGCAACCCACATGCAGTCATCGCCATTCGACAGGTTCGCACACCTAATCCTCCACGGCGGAACCGACGCTCATCGATCCCGCCGTCCGACATAGATAGTAGGAGCCACTGGTGGCCAAAGATCGCGTCGATCGAGACGACGAAGACCTCGTACGTCTCTACCTAACTGACATCGGGCAGTACACACTGCTCACCAAAGACGACGAGGTTCGTCTGGCAAAAGCCATCGAAGCCGGAAACGAGGCGATTACCAAGCTCGACGCTGGCGGCAAAGAAGTCACTCCCGCCAAGAAACGCGAGCTACGCCGTACCGCTCGCAAGGGCGAGCAGGCCGAGCGTCAGTTCGTTCAGTCCAACCTGCGGCTGGTCGTATCGATCGCCAAGAAGTACCAGGCGTCGGGCCTCCCACTGCTCGACCTGATCCAAGAGGGCAACCTCGGTCTCATGCACGCCGTCGAAAAATTCGACTGGCGCAAGGGGTTCAAGTTCTCAACGTATGCAACATGGTGGATCCGTCAGGCGATCACGCGTGGCATCGCCAACACCGGTCGCACAATCCGCCTCCCGGTCCACGCTGGCGACACACTTGCCCGCCTCCAGAAAGCTCGGTCACGGCTCGAGTTGAAGTACGGCCGTCCCGCAACGCTGTCCGAGTTGGCCCTCGAAGTCGAGATGCCAGAAGACAAAGTGACCGAAGCACTGCGCTTCGCTGCCGAACCACTCTCGCTGTCCGAGCCGCTACGCGAAGACGGCGATGCTGAGCTGGGTGACGTTGTCGAAGACCGCTCGGCCGAGTCGCCATTCGAGGTTGCTGCCACAGCACTGTTACCCGACGAGATCAGCCGTCTGCTGGCACCACTCGACGAGCGCGAGCGCGAGATTCTGAAACTTCGTTTTGGTCTCGACCGTGGCGAACCCCGAACCCTCGAAGAGGTCGGCGAACATTTCAATCTCACTCGCGAACGCATTCGCCAGATCGAGGCGCGTGCAATGAGCAAGCTGCGCCATCCTTCGAGCGATACCGGCGCCCGCGATCTCCTCGCCGTCTAGCGCTCTTACAGAGCCCGAAACCAAACGCCAAGCTCGGCGACGAGTGTGCCATCATTTCGGGTGGACGACATCGAGATCCGACCTGTTGAGAAGAAGGATCGCCACGCCGTAGCCGACGCCTTCCGCGCCGCGCTACTGACCGGCGCAATCGCCGACGATGTGCTGGAGTCATACAGCGACATGTGGGATGGCGGAGATTTCCTAGCCGCTTGGGAAGGGTCGCGTTGTGTCGGCAATGTCGCTGCGCTGCACCTCGATACGAGTGTCCCTGGGGGCGCAAGGCTCCCTACGGCAGGAGTGTCCGAGGTCGGGATTCTGCCGACTCACACTCGTCGCGGGTTGTTGACGGCAATGATGAACCGTCTGCTCAGCGAGGCACGGTCGGCGGGCACAATCCTTGCCAGCCTGCGCGCGAGCGAGGCGCCAATCTACGGGCGATTCGGCTTTGG
>JAADHX010000259.1:3647-6692 GCA_013151655.1 Actinomycetota bacterium | reverse complement strand
CGCCAGGTTCTGCGTCGGACGCACGATGGTTCGCGCCATCCGATCGGCGACGATTACCGAGATCCCGACCAGAACGGCGCCCACGCCAGCAAGCACTCCCCATGCTCGCCATTGGCCGCGCCGCAGCTCAGACACCGGAACTGAAACCCGAACCGCCGATAGCTCATTCGGACCTGTCGAAACTGCGGCGACGACCTCCATACCGCCCTCTGTGTCGCCAATTCCTGATTCTCCAGACGTGAGAGCGACCTCAACTCGCGAAGAGCCGTCTACATCAGATCCGATGATCCATCCTTGCGAGGCGAAGACTGTTATCTGGCCTCGTCGACCGGCCTCGGTGGAGGCGATCGCAATCTCGATCTGTTCTCTGGTCCCATCGCCCACCAGAGTAGGGATCACAGCCGCCGCGTCGGCTCGCGCCGCGTCGAGTGCGCGATCTTGTGCCGTTTGGCGAACCAGGAAGCCAAGTGGAAGAACGAAGGCTGCCGCCACCAGAGTTGAAACGGCCAGGAAGACCAGAACTAGACGCCGTCTCACGAGGGAACGACAAGCTTGATACCAACACCTCTGACGGTATGGAGGTAACGCGGCGAAGCCGCTGTCTCACCTAGTTTGCGACGCAACCACGAAAGATGAACGTCGATGGTTTTATCGGCGCCGCCGTATGGTTCTCGCCAAACCTCGGCGTAGAGCTCCTCTCGAGTCACAACTGTGCCCGCGTTGGCAGCTAGATGGGCCAACAGGTCGAACTCCTTGCGGTTACAGGCGACCGGTTCACCATCCAGCTGGACGGTGCGTGCGCGAAGATCGACCCTGAGGCCACCAACCACCACGGTTCTGGCTTGGCCGCCCATTGCTGAGCGGCGGAGAAGCGCTCGTACCCTGGCCTCAAGCTCGGCACCCGAGTATGGCTTTACAACGTACTCGTCAGCGCCAGCGTCCAGCAACCGAACGATCTCCGCGTCGTCATCCCGTGCGGTGGCGACAATCACTGGCACATCAGATACGGCACGAATCATTCTAAGCAGGTCGCTGCCGTCAAGGTCAGGCAACCCAAGATCGAGAATGACCACCTCTGGTGATGAGTCAATAATGCCTTGGAGAGCGGCCATAGCGGTGGGCTCGGACCGAACTACATGACCCGCATCGGCCAATGCCCGAACCGCTAGCTCTCGAATCTGCTGGTCGTCTTCGACGACAAAAACCGATGACATACGGAGCGACGATAGGTGACACGCTGAAACGCACGTCGCATTTAGCACAGTTTTAACGTCGCCTTGAGACATCTAAGTGTTAGTTCACTCAGACTGGAGACCATGATCAAGACCCTCGGATTTCTCCTACTGTGGCTATCAGGAAGCGCAGCAGCGGTTGCTGTTGCCTGGGCCGGTGTGTCAGTGGTAAACGATGATCTCGTCAGCCCGGCTCCCGCTATTCACCTCATTGAGGCCGCAACCGCAACCTCGACTGTACCGATCATCAGCAGCCCGCCCGCCGAGCTAGGGCCGGCGCAGACCGATCCGATCGAGCCAGCGAATGGGACGGCCACATCGACAGATGCGGCAGGCGCGGTAAGTACCGGGCCTGGTTCACCTTCGACCACACACCCGGGCTCACCTGCGACAGCGTCTGGCGATGCTTCGCCTGCCTCGACGACCCCAACCTCGGCATCAACTACGTCGACCACACTGCTGCCAGCATCGACTACGCCGACCTCTAACTCAACTCCGACGACAACAACACCGACGACGACGACCTCGACTACGCCTACATCGACGTCAACTACTCCGACATCAACCGCGCCGCCACCAACTACGTCGACATCGACCACCGCGGCCCCAGGCCAGACCCTCATCTTCAACCTGCTCGGCGGTAGCACCGCCGTTTCGTTCTCGGCCAATGGCGTCCAAGTCCTGTGGGCATCCCCAAACCCAGGCTTCAACGTCAAGATCGAGCCAGAATCTCCGGGGTTCAAGGTCGAGTTCCGTAGCGACGACCACCGCTCACGAGTCGACGTCTGGTGGTCAGCGGGCCCTCAGCACGACATTCGAGAAGAGCCCAAGTAGATCAGGCCGGTCAGCCACCGCTCAATTCGGGCGAGGTAATGTGATCCATGGCTGACTACCTTGAGCTGCTGCCGGCCGTCGACGTCCGGGGCGGTCAGGCGGTGCAACTAGGCAGGGGTGCAGTCGGAACAGAGAAGGTTCTCGGCGACCCGATTGCAGCGGCGCTGGACTGGCAGGCCCGCGGTGCCGAGTGGATCCACCTCGTCGACGTCGACGCCGCGTACGGCCAAGGCAACAACCGGTCACTGCTGGCCGAGATCATCGGTCGCCTTGATGTCGCGGTTGAGTTGAGCGGGGGAATCCGCGACGACGAATCGCTAACGGCGGCGATGGCCACCGGTTGTCGCCGACTCATTGTCGGCACCGATGCTCTCGATCGTCGGGAGTGGTGCGCAAAGGCAATTGCCGAATTCGGCGATCGTGTCGCTGTCGGCCTCGATGTCCGGGGCTCAACGTTGTCCCCACGGGGCCAGGACCGTGAAGGTGGCGACTTGTACGACGTGTTAGGTCGACTGGACTCAGAGGGCTGCGTCCGCTACGTGGTGACTGACGTCGACAAGGACGGCATGCTCCAAGGGCCCAACCTCGACCTGCTCCGCGATGTCTGCGCTGCCACCGACCGACCGCTGGTGGCCTCGGGCGGCGTCACCAAACTGTCCGACCTTCAAGCCCTCCAGGGGCTACTCGATGCTGGCGTCGAGGGCGCTATCATCGGCGCTGCGCTCTACGAGCGTCGGTTCACCCTGGAAGAAGCGCTGTCTCAGACGCGGCCTCGGGAAGCCATCTCATAGTGAGCTTGGTGGGCCCGGGAGGACACTCAGGAACGTCTCCGTGGTCCAGCGTGACCGGCTTACATCCTGAACACCGGCTCTTCGGACAAGTCACTTCCCGGACCCAACAACCGACACTAGATTGTTGCGGTCCTCAACGCCAGAGGCCCTGTCCGGCCCATTCAGTTCCAGATAATTCGGGCACACTG
>JAADHX010000259.1:0-3622 GCA_013151655.1 Actinomycetota bacterium | reverse complement strand
CGAAGTCGATCGAGATATCGCAGAACAGGCCGCTCAGATACTAGGCACAACAACCCTGCGCGCCACGATCGATGCATCCCTTCGTGAAATCGTCAATGCCAAGCGCCGCCTAGAACTCATTTCCCTACTTCAAGACCCAGACCGCTACGAACTCGACACATCGACCGACGCCTGGGGCGGGGACAACTGAAGTGGCCCGGGCCAAGTACCTCGCTGATACCAGCGCGTTCACCCGAGTCAACAGACCGAACGTCGCGGCCACGATCGGTCCACTGATCGCAGAGGGCTGTATCGCCCTCTGCGGGCCAGTCGCGTTCGAACTCGGGTTCACCGCCCGCAGCGGCAAAGACTACGACGCCATCATGGCCCGCATCGATGCGTTTGAGTCCGCTCCTGCGACCGCAGGCGATCATCAACGAGCCCTGGGTCTACAGCGCATGCTCGCCCAGCGAGGCCACCACAGAGCCCTCTCCCTTGTCGACGCTCTCGTCGCAGCCATCGCCGAGAGCCGCGATCTCACCATCCTGCACTACGACGCCCACTTCGATCTCGTCTCGGACCTCACTGGCCAACCAAGCCAATGGATTGTTCAGCCCGGAGCCGCAGACTGAGTCGGTCAGACCCGGTGGCTCTTGGACAGAAGGTAGTCATCGACTAGCCGTGGGCCTAACTCTCCGGCCGGCACATCGAGCACCTTGACGCCGTACGCCTTCAACTGCCGTTCGGCCCTTCGCCTCGCCTCCATCGCGAGCGAAACAGCGCTCAACAAATGAGCATCGGCGGGTGTCGTAGGTTCGGTCGTGGCGATACGACCAACCTCAGTAGGCGTGACCGCACCAACCACAACGTTGTGCCGACTTGCGATTGCCCGCAACGCCAAGCCCAACGACGCCTCCACGACGTGCGGCTGTAGGTCGGTCAGCACAACGACCATTGAGCGCTTGCGCACCCTGGCCAAAACCTCAGCCGCCATGGCCCCATAGTCAGACTCGCCAAGACGCGGCTCAAGGTCATACATCGCGTTGATCAGACGGCCGATATGGCGATGACCGCGAGACGGCGCCACTACATTGTGGACCACCTGATCGAACGTCATGAGCCCCACACGATCACCAATGTGATCGGCAACTGTCGCCAACCCAATCACAGCATCCATGGCATGTTCGAGCCTGGTGATTCCGTCGGCGGTGGCAGCCATCAGCCTGCCGTTATCGAGGACAACATGGATGATCTGATGCTCTTCGGCCCGGTAGGTGCGCACTATCGAATGCCCGGTGCGAGCCGTCGCCGCCCAGTCGATGTGTCTGAACTGATCGTCCGGCGTGTACTCGCGGAGCTGGTCGAACTCGGTACCGCCACCAAAAGCCCTAACGCTTCGAGACCCAACGTCGAGCAAGCTCGCCCGTTGACGCCGGAGCTCAATCTCACGCCTGGTCAAGAACGCAGGCACAACCTTCAGGGTCGCTCTGAGCGCTCGATCGTTCTGCTTCATCGCCAAACGCCAAGGACCAGTCACTCGCACAGTCAGCGTGTCAATATGGAAACGCCCGCGGCGATCGGGGCGCAACTCGGTCTCAAAGACGTGGAGGTCTTGAGGAGACAGAACAGCGGCGACGCGACGCTCGGCGTTTAGCGAAGGTGCGAACGAATCGGCGATCGCAACCCGCAAGTTTGAAGAAGCGGAGTGGCGCAGCTGCCACTGGCATCTAGAGACAGTGCCCGTCACCATCGAACCCGGCATTACCCGTTCGATCTCGATGGAACCCGGCGACTCGGTTCGTAGTGCGTCGACACCAAACAGGAGCAGCCACGTGCCGAGGCCAACCGCTACCCCAACAATCCAAGAGTCGACGATCAGAGCAACCCCAGCGGAGACAGCCGCCGAACCGGCAACCCCCAACGCCGCTCTATCGCCCAATCCGATCAACGAGGAACCGGCACGTCGTTCAGCAAAGCGTCGAGCACACCATCGGCTGTTCCGCCATCGAGCAGGACATCGGGTCGCAGCCTCAAGCGGTGCCGCAGCACAGGTCTGGCCATGGCTTGGACCTCATCGGGAGTCACGTAGGCGCGGCCGTTCCACCAAGCCCACGCCTTGGCTGCGTGCAACAACATTGTCGATCCTCGCGGCGACACCCCCAGCTCGATCGCACCGTGGGTGCGCGTCGCCACCGCAACATCAACGATGTACTGAAGCACGCGGGCCTCAACCTCTATTTGATGAACCTCAGCTCTCGCGGCCTCGAGATCCGACACTCCCGCTACCGCACTGACGCCCATTGCTCCGGGATCAGCCGCATCGACCTTCAGGTGGTGCCGGTTGAGAATCTCGAGCTCTTCGTGGGCATCTGGATACTCGACGATCAGTTGAAACAAGAAACGGTCGAGCTGGGCTTCGGGGAGTGGATAGGTGCCTTCGTATTCGATTGGGTTCTGAGTCGCTACCACGATGAACGGCGCCGGCAGGGGCCGCGTCACACCAGCAGCCGAGACCTGCCGCTCCTGCATCGCTTCGAGCAGAGCCGACTGAGTTTTAGGTGGCGTCCGATTGAGTTCGTCGGCGAGTAACAGGTTCGTGAAGACCGGACCTTCGCGATAGTCGAAATCGCCATCTCGTCCGAGCACAAGTTGGCCCGTGATGTCGCTCGGCATCAGGTCCGGAGTGAACTGAATGCGCCTCGTTTCGAGATCGAGAGCAGCAGCCAACGTCGTGACCATCAGTGACTTCGCAACACCAGGCACCCCTTCAAGAAGCACATGGCCCTCCACCAGCAAGGCTGTCAGCACGCCAGCCACGACCCCGTCCTGGCCGACAATGACCTTGCCAACCTCGGCCTGCACTCTGCCAATAGCGGCCCTGGCCTCGCTGTCGTTCGTCGATCCCGTGCTGAGGTTAGTGTCGGTCATCTCGTCTCCATTTTGACTCGGGTTGGATGTGCTGAACCTGTGCTGATGGCACGGGCTCGAACTAGCGCAGCGGCAACAGCAACGAAGCTGTCATCGTCGAGCACCTGGCCAGTGAGCGCTAGTTCAAGGGTTGTTGTTGCGTCACTGTCGAGCCTCAACAACTTGGCAAAACGTGCCGCCTGCTCGGTAGTTACCGGTAACTCGGTCAATGCGTCGCCTCGACCCATCCAGCGGCGGTTCAGATCGCCAACCAGTTCGGCTCGTAAACGGTCAACACCTAGTTGACGAGCATTGGCCTTGTCATATAGCCGCGCTGTAGCGCGAACTACTTCGAAACCATCGATTTGAACGACGTTGCCCTCGGCAACGGGATGACCGAGACGACGGCTCCGTTGCACCATGAACAGCAACCAGGCCGTGCCCAAGGCAAAAAGAGCAGCCCACACCGCCTCGGGAACCAGATCAGCCAACGACTGATCGCCATCACCGATTCCGTTGCCAGAGACCTCGAGCATCAGCACGGACCCAGTTGTTTCATCGAGCAAAGCAAGCAACAGCCCTGCGTGATCGCCAGTGGCCAGCGAAGAGTTCAAGAACGGCCGCGGCGACGATGTCGCCACCATTAGTCCCTCGCCCACTGCGGCAACAGACAAGAACCAACCATCGCCAACTGCGAAGCACGCCGACGTCGGCGAGCCCTCGATACTGGGACCAA
>JAADHX010000357.1 GCA_013151655.1 Actinomycetota bacterium | reverse complement strand
GACATGATGTCGTCGATTGTGTCGACGCTTGTTTCGCCGCTTCACGACAGGTCAACCAACGATTCCGACTAGTTAGAAATTCAGTTAGACAGGCCAATCATCCGCAGGGGGTATTTGAAATGGCTGAGCAGAAGTTTCCAAATCCGAGTGAGGTCGAAGGACCAGATGGTGTCGAAGGGTGGGAAGAGCTATATCCATATTCGGTGAGTTTCGGCGAAGCTCGTCGCGAATACGAAGACGACCGCTTCTGGTTCTGGGATTCGATGCACTGGGGCAAGGCCCTCACTCCATGGGACTCCACCTTCATGGAGATGGCGATCGCCTCGCTAAGCCAGATGAACAGCCGGCACTACCGAATTCCACCGGCAGAGGGCATCGACTTTCGAGTGTTGTACGGGTACGCCTTCCTGTCGCCGGTTGGTGTTGATCCCGACAAGATCGAGGCCCGAATTCCGCAGTTCACCGAACGTGCTGGTCACTACTTCATGAACTGGGACCAGCTATATGAAGACTGGCTGGTGAAGGTCAAGTCGACAATCGACGAAATTTCTTCGCTCGACTTTGCTCCACTTCCCGAGATCGAAGATCTGTCGGTCGTAACTGAGGGTCTTGGTGTTGGCTCTGGTTATCACCTGATGTCGGAATACAACCGATTCAAGGATCTCATTCACAAGACTTGGAACTATCACTTCGAGTTCCTTAACCTTGGTTATGCGGCTTACCTCGACTTCTTCGGGTTCTGTAAAGAGGCGTTCCCATCGATCCCCGACCTTGGCATCGCCAAGATGGTGGCTGGTGTCGAAGTAGACCTCTTCCGGCCAAACGAAGAACTCAAGGTGCTGGCCCAAATGGCTGTCGATCTTGGCATTGCCAGAGCGTTCGACGACCCGAACAACGTGGCCCTCGAAGGCGACGCTGGTGCTGAATGGCAGGCAGCCTGGGACGTAGCCAAAGATCCCTGGTTCAACTTCACCTCGGGTAACGGTTTCTACCATTTCGACAAAACTTGGCGCGACTACCCAGAGATTCCGTACGCGTATGTTCGCGACTACATCACCAAGATCGAAGCTGGGGCCGACATCACCCGTCCGATCGAGGCCATCACCGCAGAACGAGACCGCATTGTCGGCGAGTACCGCGATCTGTTGGGTACCGACGAAGATCGTGAAGCTTTCGACAGCAAGCTTGGGTTGGCCCGAGTCGTGTTCCCGTACGTTGAGAACCACAACTTCTACATCGAACATTGGACGATGTCGGTCATATGGCGCAAGGTCAAAGAGCTAGGCGCAACGTTGGCCACAGACGGGCTGATGTCGGCCGACGACGACATCATGTTCCTTCGCCGCGACGAAGTGAACGAGGTGTTGTGGGATTACTACTCCAACTGGGCTGTCAACGCACCGACCGCGTCGGCCCACCATTGGGGTCCAAAGATCGAGCGTCGCCGCGAGATCCATCAGAAACTTCTGGCTTGGAGCCCACCAAAGGCCCTCGGTGCACCTCCAGAGGTAATCACCGAGCCGTTCACGATCATGTTGTGGGGCATTACCAGCGAGTCGGTTAACAACTGGCTTGGAGCTGATGAGTCCGACGATGGTTCGCTTACCGGAATGGCAGCATCACCAGGAACCGTTGAGGGCCTAGCCCGCCTGGTGTTCGATCCAGAAGACCTGGCCGACGTGTTGGATGGCGAGATTCTGGTAGCACCGATAACGGCGCCTAGCTGGGCTCCTGTGTTCCCGAAGATCCAAGCTTGTGTAACCGATATCGGCGGCATGATGAGCCACGCGGCCATTGTTTGTCGCGAGTACGGGGTGCCTGCAGTGACAGGAACCGGATTCGGGACCAACAAGATCAAGACCGGTGACCGAATTCGTGTCGACGGATCTGCCGGAACCGTCACGATTCTCGAATAGAACCGCCGATCGTGCCGGGCTGGCTTGTTCAGCCAACCCGGCCAAGCTAAGGAGCGAACGAGCGCCATGCTTACAAAACAGCAGAACGAAGAACTCACGCAGGTGGGTCCAGGAACACCTATGGGTGATGTGCTTCGCCACTACTGGTATCCCGTGGCGTTCGTTCGCGAACTCGACGAGTTCCCGACTAAGAAGGCTCGCCTCCTAGGCGAGGACTGGGCCGTGTTCAAGACCGCCGACGGTTATGGAATCGTGGCCGAACGATGTCCGCACCGTGGTGCGTCGATGGTCTTTGGCATCGTCGAAACCGACGGCCTTCGCTGCGGTTATCACGGGTGGAAATTTGATCCAGCAGGCAACTGCGTCGAGATTCTGGCCGAACCAGATTCATCGGCCAAATTTCGCGAGGGGTGTTCGATACCAGCGGGTATCGCCCAAGAAATGGGCGGGTTGGTGTGGGCCTACGTTGGCGAGGCGCCCGCTCCAGAATTGCCGCGCTACGAGGCATACGTGATGGATGGCATTCGCGACATTGGTCATGCCGTAATTCCGTGCAACTGGCTCCAGATAATGGAGAACTCGGTCGATCCCTATCATGTCGAGGCGTTGCACGGGAACTACTTCGAGTTCATTGCCGCCCAGCAAGGCACGCCAATGCCTGGTTCGTTTGGTGGCAACAGACACGAAAAGGTGGCGTTCGACAACTTCGAACACGGCATCATCAAACGACGGTTGTTGGTGGGTCAAGACGAAGAAAGCGACGATTGGAAGATCGGCCACCCGCTCGTGTTTCCGTTCAAGATGTGGGTGGGTGGCAACGGCGTGTTCCAGATGCAGATCAGGGTGCCCGTCGACGACACCCATACCCACGTCATGTTCTACACAGTTCATGCACCAGAGGGTGCCGACGTCAGCGGCGACACTCGCTGTGTCGACTACCCCATCGACTGGATCGATGACAACGACCGATTCGTCGTCGACTACATCGAGGGTCAAGACATCATGGCTTGGGTTAGCCAAGGCGAGGTCGCCGATCGAACCAATGAAAAGATCACCAAGAGCGACGTTGGTGTGGTGGCCTGTCGCCGCATGTTCCGCGATGCCATCAGAGCAGTGAGCGAAGGCCGCGACCCGGTTGCGGTTGTTCGCGAACCCCACGATGTAGTGAAGTTGCCCCTCGAAAGGTCGAAGTTCGGGCGCGGTTCACAGTTCGCCACCGACTGGATCGAACATGGTTCGATGCGCTACAGCCCAATCGCCTCCGAAATGAAACAACTCCACTTAGACGCGGCTGCGGCCCGAACCGAACTTGGCCAAACATGACGTCGATCGACCACGCCCGTTGGGCCGCCTACCTACTTGCTGCGGTCGACGAGCGCCAAGACGTCACCGCAATCACCAAACAGGTCGACGAACTCGGTATCGACGATGCTTATGCCATTCAGTCTGCTCTGCTCGAATTGCAGCTTGGGCGTGGCGACACCTTGGCCGGAGCCAAGTTGGGGCTTACATCGGCTGCCAAACAAGAACAGATGGGCGTCTCAGAACCTGTATATGGCTGGGTCGCAGCCTCGTCGGTTCTCGACTCGACGGGTGAAGTCGACCTAGGTGGGCTCATTCACCCGCGCTGCGAACCCGAGATCGAGACCGACCCGAGGTGCGAATAACGGGCGGTGGCCACAGTTCCGGGACCGAGCGGGCGAGCGTCGGTGGCTGCCCCGGCAGGCGGAATCGAGGTCATCGACTCTCGCTACGAGGCTTTCTCGTTCACGCTGCCAGACGTTATTGCCGACAACACCTCGGCGGCGCGGGTTGCTATCGGAACCGAAGGCGTCGGGTCTCGCGAGGCCGATCTGACAACCCTTGGCTGTGTGTTCGAAGTCGATGGCGAAATCACCGGCACTGCCACCGGCGCAGCCCTTCTCGGCGACCCGGCCGAGTGTCTTGCAATGCTGGCTAACCATGTGGGCAAACATGGTCTGAAACTCGAAGCCGGCTGGATTGGCCGGGGCAGCCACCGACGCTCGCCCGCTCGGTCCCGGAACTGTGGCCACCGCCCGTTATTCGCACCTCGGGTCGGTCTCGATCTCGGGCCAGGGTTAGCCAGTGCCACTGGTCAACATTCACATGGCTAAGGGCAGAACGCCGCAGCAGAAGCTGGCGTTGATGAACGCCATAACCGATGCCATGGTCGAACACATCGGTGTACCTAGACAGTCAGTGCGAGTCTGGATCGGCGAGTTTGAGAACACCGACTTTATGGCTGGCGGCGAGCTACTAGCCGACAAACAAGCTCGACTGGCCACCGAAGCCGCCCTAGAGAGCGACCAAACCCAAACGAACGAAGACCACAAAGCCGATGGTTGACAAGTCACTTATAGCCGACGCAGCGGCCGCCCTTCGTGGGGCTAGTAACTCCGGCCTCCCAATCGTGCCGGTCCGATCGATCCTCGGCACCGAGACCGATGTCGCTGCCGGTTACGCGGTCCAAGACTTCAACACCAGGCTCGCTATCAAATCCGGTCGCCGAGTGTGTGGCCACAAGATTGGCATCACGTCAAAGGCTGTGATGGCTCAGATAGGTGTCGACCAACCCGACTTCGGAACGCTGTTCGCCGATATGGAATACGGCGATGGCGTCGAGATCGAGTTCGACCGTCTCATTCAGCCAAGAGCCGAGGCCGAGGTAGCCCTGGTGCTCGAACACGACCTCAACAAAGGCGAACACAGCTTCAACGACATCATCTGGGCCACGGCCTACGCCCTTCCATCGATTGAGGTGGTCGACAGCCGAATCGTCGACTGGGATATTCGTATAGTCGATACCGTGGCCGACAACGCCAGTTGCGGCGTCTATGTACTGGGCGGTAAACCGGTCCCGCTCGATCGAGTCGACCTGCGGACAATTCCGATGTCGATGGCCATCAATGGCGACGAGGTCAGCACTGGAACCGGGGCAGCATGTATGGGCCATCCGTTGCAAGCGGCGCGTTGGTTGGCCGACACCATGTGCGCCCGCGGTGCCCCACTTCGTGCCGGTGAGGTTCTGATGACAGGAGCCCTTGGCCCCATGAAACCGATTTTGCGAGGCGACACCGTCGTTGCAAACTTCGGCGACCTTGGATCTGTGACCACAACCTGGGGGCTTGGTCATGAGTAGCTCACGTTCGGTTGCTACGGCTGCCATCGTGGGGTCAGGCAATATCGGCTCCGATCTGATGTACAAGCTGATGCGCTCCGATCACATCAATGTGAACTCGATGATCGGTGTCGACCCAGAGAGCGAAGGTCTGAAACGGGCCGCCACCGAGGGCTTGGCCGCGTCGGCCGAAGGGGTCGATTGGTTGCTGGCCCAACCTGACCTGCCAGACATTGTGTTCGAG
>JAADHX010000123.1 GCA_013151655.1 Actinomycetota bacterium | reverse complement strand
ATTCGGACTGATCGTCGCCATTATGATTTACGGCGTTGCCTGGTTCCGTCAGAAATCACCCTCGTTCTCCCGGTTGCTGTTCTGGGTTGCCGGCGTAGCCGCGTTCGCGATTTCTACATCTCCGTGGATGGAGACCTTGGCCTCTGAGACCTTCACCGGACACATGGTGCAGCATCTCCTGATGATCGTGCTGGCGGCCCCGCTACTTGTATTTGCTGAACCCTTGCAAACAATTCAAGGCGGGTGGCCAGCCCTCAGATGGTCTTCGCGCAGCGAACGCGCCTTGGCGAGTCGGTGGAGACGGATCGCTCCTCTCCTCGCACCGGCACTGTTTGTCGCGGTGCTCTTTGTCACACATCTAACTGGTATCTACGACGCGGCGCTGAACAACCGTTTCCTCCACGATGCCGAACATGTGGCCTACGTAATGAGTGCGGTCTTGCTCTGGGTAGCCGTGCGTGGTGCGGGTACGTCGGCCGCGGTCGGGCGCGTTGGGACTGCCTTTGCGGTGATCGCCGGAAGCGCCATATTGGGCATAGTGCTGCTGTCGGCCTCCACACCTCTATTCGAGACGTACGCCGAAAGGCTCGGCCCCGTAGCCGCGCTGGATGATCAACGTGTTGCCGCGTCGCTTATGTGGGTCGGGGGGATGGCGACGACCTTGCCTTTACTTCTTGTAGCTGTGTGGCGTTGGGCGTCGACCGAAGAACAAATAGCCGACCGTGCCGAACGGCTCCAGAGCGAACAGGCGGCTCGTGAGCGGCTGGAAAGGGATGAGAGTCAGTCGGTGTAGCGCCGAACTTTTGCCTTCTTGCCCCTCAGCGTTGTTGCCGACATGGTCGATATCACGTGGCCGACGTCAGACTCGGGGACGCCGACAACCGAATACCTGTCGGAGATTTTGATCGGACCGATGTCGCGCCCGGACAGACCGGTTTCATTGGCGATTGCTCCGACTAGATCGCCTGGCCGCACCCCGCTCTTTCGGCCAAGGCTGATGTGTACAAAGCCCGTTCCCGCTCCGCCCGAACGTCGGCCCTTGCTTCCGGAGCGATCGCGCTCCCCGGAATTTCGAGCGCGGCCCTTGGCGTCGCGACTCTGCCCGTTCTTGCGGCTACCTCCGCCGCGGAGGCGATCGGACGCGTCGGGGATCTCGCGCTCGTCGAGAACCGCGCCGCGTGCCGCGTGTACAAGACGGATCGCGGCGAGCGCAATGTTGCGATCGCTGTCTTCACCAGCGAGCGCGTGGAGGACCGTGTCGTAGTCCTCGAGGTCGGGAGACGCGAGCGACTCACGAACCTGATTGATCGTCATCTCGAGCTGGCGAATGCGCAGGTCGGCAACTGTTGGAACCTTGGCGATTGTGATGTTCTGTTTGGTCAGGCGCTCGATGTTTTGAAGAAGTCGTCGTTCCTTGGGCTCCGCCAGAGTGATCGCCACGCCCTCGCGACCGGCTCTGCCGACGCGGCCGATTCGGTGCACGTAGCTTTCGGCAGCTGCTGGTACGTCGTAGTTGAAGACATGCGTGAGCGCGTCGATGTCGAGGCCACGAGCAGCCACATCGGTGGCCACCAGTAGCTCGGCGGTCCCGTCACGCAACCTGCCCATCACGCGGTCACGCTGGTTCTGATCCATTCCCCCGTGTAGCGCTTCGGCTCGGTATCCACGGCCGTTCATAGTCTCGGTTAGCTGGTCTACCTCGATACGTGTCCGACAGAAAACGAGAGCCGACTGTGGAGACTCGATATCGAGGAGCCGGCCGAGCAAAGATGCCTTGTGAGACCGTTGAACCACGTAGATCGTCTGACGCACGAGTTTTTCTGGGCCTGTTTCGGCATCGCCGCGGCCGATCTTGATTCGAACGGGATCCCGCTGGTAGCGCTTCGCCATCGAGTTGATCCGGGGTGGCATTGTGGCCGAGAACAGCACCGTCTGGCGATCGTCGGGAGTGCTCTCGAGAATCGATTCGATGTCGTCGGTGAACCCCATGTCGAGCATCTCATCGGCCTCGTCGAGGATGACGGTCCGGATGGAGTCGAGCACGAGGGAGCCGCGCCCGATGTGGTCGATTGCGCGTCCCGGCGTGGCGACAACGACGTGCACTCCACGGTCAAGCGCGCGGAGTTGGCGCTGGATGGGCTGGCCACCGAAGACGGGAACGACTCGGATGCCAAGTTCTCGGCCGTACTTGAACATCGCCTCGTTGACCTGCACCGCGAGCTCACGAGTTGGAACGAGCACGAGTACCTGTGGTCCGGCCTTGATGGTCGTATCGATCGATTGCAACGCTGGGAGAGCAAAGGCAGCCGTCTTACCTGTACCCGTTGCTGCCTGCCCGAGCAGGTCGTGGCCGCCGAGTAGATGAGGGATCGTCTCGCGCTGGATTGGTGTGGGCTCTTCGTAGCCAAGCCCGTCGAGCGTGTTTAGCAGTTCGTCATTGAGGCCGAGCGCGGCGAATCCGGTCAGTGCTTCCGTTCTTTCAGACGCTGGTTCTAGCGCGGCTTCTTCGGTTGTCTGGTCTGTCATTGCATGTGCTCTCTACGGGGGACCTGGCCACGATACGAACTCAGCGCCACAGATGAAACAGAATGGGTCATGGCATATATCGCTGACCGAGTTGTGCACGATGCCGACGCACACATCATGGAGACTCCGAATTGGCTGCGTGACTACGCCGACCCCGACATTAGAGCGCAGATCGTCGCGCCCGGTTACGCCAATGAACTGGCTCAAACTGGCGACGGTGATCACGAAGCCAAAGACATCGACGCGGTGTTTTCACGCCTTGCCGAACGCCATCGAACTTCGGAGTTTCTCGACAACGAAGAAGCCGAGGTGATGATGCGCAAGAACTTCGCGGCCACCGGTTCCTTCCTCTCCGAAGATCGGCCGCGCGTTCTCGACTTCATCGGTGTCGAGAGTCAGTTGATGTTCAACACCTTCCACAACGGCCGCCTGTTCGAGTGGGAGCATCAGCCGGATCTCGACTTCGCCTACGGCACAGCGCGAGCTCACAATCGTGGAATGGTCGATTTCTGCTCGGTCGATCGTCGTCTGTTGCCGACGTGCTACGTCCCGCTAGTTGACTTCGATCGTGCGGAGTCGATGGCGCGTGAGGCGATCGATATGGGTGCTGCCGCGTTGCTCGTTGGGTCCGGATGTCCGGCAGAGCACTCACCCTCGCACATCGCGCTCGATCCTGTTTGGCGACAGGCGGAGGAAGCTGACATCCCGGTCGTGTTCCACGTCGGCGGCACGGGGGACCTGATCGATCCTGGCTACTTCAACAACGGGCTGCCGATCCCCGCGGACTTTCATGGTGGCGAAGAGAATTTCCGATCGGTCGACTACATGGCGATCCCGTTCCCTCCAATGCAGACCTTGGCGACGATGATCTTCGATGGGGTGCTCGATCGTTTCCCGAAGCTCAAGATCGGTGTTATCGAGCAAGGTTGTATCTGGCTACCAAGCTGGATCAAGCAGATGGAGTCTGCGATGGATGCGTTCGCCCGTCACGAGGAGCGGCTGCAGAAGCTCTCGATGCGTCCAAGCGAATTCGTTGAGCGGCAGATTCGCGTGACGCCGTATCCGACCGAGGATGTCGGCTGGGTCACCGAACAGGTCGGCCCGAATGTGTTGCTGTTCA
>JAADHX010000149.1 GCA_013151655.1 Actinomycetota bacterium | reverse complement strand
AGCGCGGCGATGGGAGGAATGGTTGATGCCTTGCGGGCTGGACCGATCGCGGCGAGCATCGTGATCCCGACGCCGATCACCACTGCGGCCACGAGGGTACGGGTGGCGAGAATGATCGGGTACTCGGGCAGATCAGCTCCGATCAGACCGAATAGGGCTTCGAGTCCCTTCGCGACCGCGATCCCGCCGCCGATTCCTCCGAGCGAGGCCAGCACGCCGATCACAAAGGCTTCTCCGAGCACGGACCGCCGGATTTGCTTTGGGCCGGCACCGACGGTGCGCAGGAGTGCAAGTTCGCGGGTGCGTTGGCTCAGCACTATGGCGAAGGTGTTGTAGATGATGAAGATCGACACGAAGAGTGCCACCCCACCGAACCCCAAGAGAATGTTGCCTATGACATCGATTTCATCTGTGAACTCAGAAGTGGTTTCTTCGAGCACGGTGGCGTTGTCGACGACCTCAGATGATGGGACTGCGGCGACGACCGCTTCCAGCACGGTGCTGGCATCGGCCCTCGCTTCGAGCGCCACGTTGACCGTGGAGATGCCGTCGATCGCGAATATGGCGCTCGCTTCGGCGGTGTTCATCTGCATTAGGACAGCGCCGAGCGTGGAGTTGTCCGGACCGAAGGAGGATGTTCCTGACAGGGTCAGGTGGGTGCGGCCCGTGGGGGTGATGAGCTCGTACGTTTCGCCGATCACGAAGTCGTGCTTGTCGGCTGAGTCATAGTCAATGGTGAACTCGCCAACCTCGGGCGGGGTCCCTTCGACGAGCGTGAACGGGCTGAGTTGTTGGTTGTTGATCCAGGTGAACGCCAACTGGGGTGGGCCGTCGAGCCAGGGTGCTGATGTCTCCTACAGACACACTGTGTGTGCAATGTTGCTCTGCCTCCATCCGCCGATACCGACTCTTGGGTTCACATCGTCCTGACCGCCCGAACCTCGATTTGAGATGCGGCACGGATCTCAGATACGATTCGTATCTATGGCTACCGATGGCCCCAGCGAATTGAACTTGCGACAGAGGAAGAGTGCGCAGACGCGCGCCGATCTCTTGGCAGCGGCGCGAGCGGCATTTGCAACGGCGGGTTACCAGCAGACCGCCCTCGAGGATATCGCTCGGGCTGTGGGCGCTACTCGTGGTGCTTTCTACTGTCACTTCGCCGACAAACGCGAGATCTTCGACCATGTCGCACAGCAGCTCGCGAGCGAACTCGTCGCGCAGGTGTGGGACACATCCTATGAACTCGCAAATGACAGTTCTGAGAGAGAACGGCATGCGGCACGGCTCTTCCTGGAGCAGCTCTGCGTGCCCGAAGTGAACAGGATTCTGGCTGTCGACGCCCCTGCGGTGTTGGGCTATCGCCGATGGAGCGAGGTCATCTACACGACGATCTCCGGGCCCCTTGCCGCTGGCGTGGCTGGTTGGAGTTCGGCCGGAGCCTTTCCGAAGCGTCTTGTCGAACCGATAACGCATCTACTCGTCGGCGGGTTCCAAACCGCGTCAGCTCACCTGTCCTCAGTTGACGACCCAGTAGCGCTGGCCGGCGACTATGAGGATGCCCTTGTGTACATGATCGGCGCAGTTCGCCAATTCGGAATCGGAGCGGCAGCATCGTGATGGAACTGATCCGACCCGTCCTGGTCACGGGAACAAGTACCGGCATTGGCCGAGCGACCGTCCGCGCGCTCGCCGAAGCGGGGCACTCGGTGTTCGCTGCCGTCCACCGGCCCGAATCGCTGTCGGACCTGGCCACCGAGCACGGCGACGTCCGACCCATCGCACTCGATGTCACTAGTTCCCAATCGATTGAAGCGGCACGTGCGAAAATCCATCAACAACTCGACGGCACGCTTCTCCGAGCAGTCGTCAACAACGCCGGGGTTTCTGGGGCGGGCCCGATGGCGCTGGCCGATCTCCCAGAAGTCGAGCACGTCATCCGCGTCAACGTCGTGGGTGCCCTCGCTGTGTGTCAAGCGTTCCTCCCGATGCTCGCCGAACCCGACGGACGCATCATCAACATCGGATCGGGCGAAGGATTTGTCGCCTTGCCCATCAACGGAGCGTACGCCGTTTCCAAACACGCCCTCGAGGCCCTGTCACGCGTGCTCAGGCTCGAACTAGCGCCCAGCGGCCGCTACGTGTCAGTCGTCGTCCCGGGTGCGACCTCGACACCGATTCTCGATCAAGCGCTGAATCGCTACGACGAGCTACTCGCTGAAACTGGGCCAGTTGAGATCTACCACCCTCAAATCAAGGGGCGCCGCCGCCTCACGGAACGCGGCCGTGGCTCCACCGGTCCCGGTCGCGCCGCTCAGGCAGTAGGGAGGGCCGTCGCCGCGAAGAAGCCGAAGGCGCACTACTACGTCGGCTGGGACGCCAGGACTCCAGCAATCCTCGCGAAGCTTCCCACCCGGCTCGGCGACATGGCGCTCCGCCAAGCCGTCCGCTGACAACCACCGAAAGACTCGACGTCGACTCGGCCCCCTCCGCAGGCCACACCGGCCCATCTCTGCTGATGCTGGCGGGTTCTGACGTCTCGGCAGGACACGCTGAGGCTGATCGCCTGAGTGACCTGCAGATCGAAGGTGAATCCAGACACGCCGAGTGGATGTCGTTGATGGTGCGTAACGGTGCCTTGATGTTGGAAGGAGACGACGCTGGGTTGGGGGCGGCCATGCAGTTGGTGATCGTCGGGCGATCCATTTCGCGTGCCGTCGATGACAACTCGGGGGTCTATGAGGCGATGTTGTTGTCGCTTGCTGGCCGATTCGACGAAGCGCTCCCGGCAGCAATGCAATGTCTCGATTCTCAAGTGATCGGTCAAACGGCCAGAATGAATCTGCTGGTACCAGCGGTGAGGTCGCTTGCAGGACTCGGACGATATGAAGACGCGTTGGAGACCGTAGAGAAGGACTTCGGCCCGATGATCGACTCCCAGCGAAAGTTACTGCAGGCCCATCAAGTCGTCGCACTCATCGTGATCCTTCACCAACTTCAACGTCTCGAACGCATCAAGGACATTGCAGCCGTCGCCAACGCGCTTTCCCACGACCATTGGTGGGGCGATCGGGAGGCGCGGGTGTATCTCGCAGACATCATCGGCGGAGACGACGCATTCGCCGCGCTCCCCACCCCCGACCCGGCCGAACTGACCCCAGACCGGGTCGCAACACTCATCAACGGGCTCATCACCGACATCCGACACGAAATCACGACGTGAAGTTGTCCCAGTCCCGCAGACGAACTCGCGATCTTTTGACGACGAGAGGTCGGTAATAGTTCACGAGATCGGATTGAGCCGCCGACTTGGGACCGATGATTTCTCGACAGGCTCGCCCTCAGGCTTCAGATGGGAACGATTTCGACCAGGTCGTCGAGGCCGGCGAGGTCGGCCGCGTTGCGGGTGTAGAGCCGCGCGTCGTGGGCGTGCGCAGTCGCAGCGATCAACAGGTCGAACACTCGTGACCGGGGTTGCCTGCCGATTCCGGCGACAGCCGCGGCGAGGCGCCCATAGCTGGTAGCGACGTCGTGGTCCACAGGTAGCGGGTCGAAAGTTCGTTGCAGTATTGACAGCCGGCGCAGTCGTTCGGCGCGGACAGCAGAGTCGGCAGTGACCATCACTCCGAAGTGCAACTCGGTGAGCGAAGCAGCACTGATGGCGAGTTCG
>JAADHX010000301.1 GCA_013151655.1 Actinomycetota bacterium | reverse complement strand
TCCCAGGAGCCAGTTCGCTAGATCCATTGTGTGAGGGAACAGGAACCACTCCGGACCGGATCGACCCGCCCAAGGCAACCATTGCAGCGCCACATCGATGGCATCGCTGAGACGGAAGTATCCCATGAACGGATCACCGATTTTCCCACTTTCGATGGCCTCCTTGATCAGCATGCAGTCCGGATTCCACCGCTGATGGAAGTCAACCATCGCTACAACGCCTTGCTCCTGTGCGGCCGCCTCCAGTTTCAGTGCTTCAGAAAGATCCGTAGTGAGCGGCTTCTCGACGAGGACGTGTTTACCAGCCTTGAGAAGAGCCATGACCGGTTCGAAATGTGCGTAGTCCGGTGTCGCCACACTGATCGCAGCAACATCGCTCGTCACCAGTTCATCGACTGAGGTTGTCCATTCACACCCGTACTTTGATGCGAACTCGCGCGCTCGTTCTTCGTTTAGATCGCAAACAACGACCAAATCTGCACCGTCGTAGTCGTCGTACACAAGTGGATGCTGTTGGCCCCAGATTCCGAGACCGACAACACCAACCGTAACTTTGTCCTTCGACATTCATGCCTCTTTCTAAGTCTCTTCGAGATTGAGAGTGATCGTCTTGATCTCCGTCATCTCGAGCAGCGTTTGCTTCCCACCCAAGCGCCCCATTCCTGAGCGTTTTCCCGTGGCTCCTCCAAAGGGAAGGTGGAGCTCCCAATAACATGTGTTCTCGTTGACGTTGACGATGCCTGCCCGCAGGTCTTCTCCCGCTCGTAGTCCGGTGGTCATCGATTTTGTCCAAACGGACGCCACAAGTCCTTGCTCTAACCCGTGCTGCATGGAGATCGCATCGTCGTAGTTTTCGAAACTGACGATCGGTATCACGGGACCGAAGGTCTCCTCAGTTACCAGTCGGGACGACAGGTCATTACACGCGACCACGGTGGGTGCGAAAAATGCATCCGTCGGCATCCCCTTCACGCGGAAACCACCGGCGAGAACTTCTGTCCCGGAACCTGCCGAGTCCGCGACATCCGATTCGACCCGTTCGGCGGACTCGGACGAGTGGAGCGGTCCCATGGTCGTCGTGTCGAGGGCGGGATCCCCGAGTGTCTGGTGGCTGGCGGCCTCTACGAGGCGCGTCGAAAGCTCGTCGACTATCGACGTATGGGCGAACACGACCCCGGTTGCTCCGCACACCTGTCCTGCATTGAAGAAGGCCCCTCCGGCTAAACCCTCCGCGGCAGCTGCCACGTCGGCATCCCCAAAGACGATCGACGGACCGTTACCACCCAATTCGAGAAGTTTGGGCTTGCCCGGTGCTCGCCTGGAGATGATATCCCCGGTGTCGGCTCCACCCGTGAAGGCGATCGCATCGGTCAACTCGTGTCCACAGAGTTCGTCCCCGACAACTGGCCCCTCACCGAGCACGAGGTTCACGGCACCGATCGGAATGTCGGCATCGACGATGCACTCCATGAGGAGTGCAGCGGTGGAGCCAGTCGTGGGTGCGGGCGTCCACACGACCGCGTTGCCGGTCGCCAGCGCAGGAGCGAGGTACTCGACCGGGATGTTGACCGGAAAATTCCACGGTGTAATGACTCCATACACACCTCGAGGTTGGCGGATGCTGAATACTCGCTTCCGAGGATCGGCAACTGGATATACGGTGCCTTCGAGGTACTTCCCGATATCGCCAGCCAAACGAAAACCTGCCGCCGCCGCACCGACCTCACCAATAGCCTCGCGCAATGGTTTGCCAACTTCGGCTGTCACGCGGGCAGCAATGTCACTGGCGCGTGCATCAATAAGCTCGGCGATTCGATAACACGCGGCAGCTCGCTCGAACGGCGTCATGTGTCGGAGAGTTTCGGTCGCTCCTCGCGCTGCTGCAAGGGCCCTCGACACGTCATCACGGGTACCGAGCGCGACATCAGAGACGACTGCGCCGGTCGCAGGATTGAGTGTTTGGTAGGTTGCGCCCGAACTCGAGGGAGTCCACTCCCCACCGATGTACATCAAGGCGAGCATGTGCTGCTCAATTCCTCCAGGTACGAAGATTCACTCTCCGCAAAGAGACTCAACGGCTGGCAGCGTACTCGTTCCACGAATACCACCCTTCCATATCAGCGATCCTTGGTTCGTATTTGTGGCTGTAAGACCCAAGAAGGGACTATAGTCGGTACGTGAGTCACTTCAAATCCATATATGTGAAGTCATGTTCGATACACTGATCGTCGGCGGTCGGGTGATCGACGGGACAGGAGGCCCCGCGCGTCGGATGGATGTCGGAGTCATCGGTGATCAGATTACCGCCGTTGGCGACCTTCGTCTGGAGATGTCACGCAAGCGTGTCGACGCTACGGGACTCGTCGTTTGCCCAGGGTTCATCGACATGCACGCACACTCCGACCTTGTGCCGTTTACGGACCCAGTTCACGAAGCAAAAGTGCGCCAGGGCGTGACGCTCGAAGTTATCGGCCAGGACGGTCTCAGCTACGCACCGGCAGACGATGTGACTCTCGAGATCCTCAAGTTGCAGCTTCGGGGATGGAACACGACCCCCGATGACCTGGATTGGAATTGGCGATCTGTCAGCGACTACCTCGATCGGATAGACGGTACGAACACGTCGACCAACTACGCCTATCTGGTTCCCCACGGCACCGTACGACTGCTTGTCATGGGGCCGGAGAACCGGATAGCTGACGATGCCGAGATCGAGGAGATGAGGTCACAAGTAGCGCAGGGTCTTATCGATGGCGCCGTCGGACTTTCGACAGGGCTCACCTATACGCCGGCGGTCTACGCCGATCTTCGCGAGCTCGACGCGCTCGCCGCCGTGACCGCCCAGTATGGAGGTTATTTCACCCCACACATTCGGAGCTACGGGCGCGACGCCCTGGAGGCATACGAGGAGGCCATCGGAATCGCCAAACGCACCGGCGTTGCGGTGCACTTCGCCCATGCAGCCCTCTCGTTCCCGATCAACGAGGGCCGCGCACCGGAGCTGCTCGAACTCATCGATAGTGCCGCCGCCGACGGCGCCGATATCTCGATGGACAGCTACCCATATACCGCTGGTGCAACATACCTCTACGCCCTCCTACCGAGTTGGTGCCTCTCGGGGGGACCCGCCGACACGTTGGGCCTCCTCACGGACCGGTCCCAACGTAATCGCCTTCGGAGGGCAATGGAAGTGACCGGTTCTGACGGATTTCAGGGTGTTGCGGCCGATTGGAACACCGTGGTGGTGGCCGGGGTAGCGAACACGAAACACGAGGTATTTGTGGGTCGTACGATCACGGAAATTGCCGCACTCCTTGGCCTGCAGCCATTCGACGCGTTCATGGAGGTTCTGATTCGAGACGAACTCGGCTCCTCATGCGTCCTACACATCGGAATCGAAGCAAACCTCCAGATGATCATGCTCCACCCAAACCAGATGGTCGGAAGCGACGGCATCCTCGTAGGCAGCCGTCCACATCCTCGAGGCTGGGGCACATTCCCCCGAGTACTCGGCCGATATGCACGTGATCTGGGGGTGCTGACAGTTCCGCAAGCCATCCACAAGATGACGGGACTACCGGCGGCACGGCTCGGTCTTACGAATCGTGGCCTCGTCCGTTCGGGGATGGTGGCAGATCTTGTGTGCTTTGATCCCGACCGAATATCCGACACCGCCACTTTCGACGAT
>JAADHX010000458.1 GCA_013151655.1 Actinomycetota bacterium | reverse complement strand
CCCGTGTATTCATCGCGCAAAACCTGAACCACACCCTCTTCGTCGAGTTGCCTCAGGCCCTTACGGAACTGCTTGAAGCGCCCAGTGTCGGTGGTGCGGATCTTCTGGAACAACTCGGGAGCGAATGAAGGAATACCAGGGAACTCGACGCCGGCTCCTTCATACAAGGTGTCACCAACCCGAACCTCGGTGGCGTTCACCAACCCCACGACATCGCCGGGATAGGCAAGGTCGACGGTCTCGCGGTCGTTGCCGAACAACGTATGGGCATATTTGGTGGCGAACGGTTTGCCGGTTCGACCGTGGGTAACGGTCATCCCCCGTTCGAAACGACCAGAACAGACGCGTACAACAGCCAACCGATCGCGATGAGAAGGGTCCATGTTGGCCTGGACCTTGAAGGCAAACGCCGAGAACGGAGCATCGATGGGTCGCGGTTCGTCCTTCACATCGACGCGTGGAGATGGGCTGGGAGCCAGATCGACAATGGCATCGAGCAGCAACCGAACACCAAAGTTGGTCAGCGCCGACCCGAAGAACACAGGGGTGGATTCGCCCGCCCTGAAAGTCTCGAGATCGACATTGGCCCCAGTGGCATCGAGCAACTCGAGCTCCTCCTTGCAGGCATCCCACCCTTCGAGCCCGGCGGTGTCGACATCTTCGATCGCAGTGATTTCTTCGGGGGCCTCGGTCGAACCACGCGACGTTCGGTCGAAGCGCACGAACTGGTTGGTCGACCGATCAACTACCCCACTGAAATACCCAGGCTCGCCGACCGGCCAAGTTACAGGAGTACACAACAACGAGAGTTGCGCCTCGATCTGGTCGATCAGCTCGAGCGGAGCAACACCGGGCCGGTCGTACTTGTTGATGAAGGTAAGCAGCGGAACATTGCGCTGACGGCACACTTCGAACAACTTCAACGTCTGGGGCTCTATACCTTTGGCCGCGTCGAGCACCATTATCGCCGCGTCGGTGGCAGCCAGCACCCTGTAGGTGTCCTCGGAGAAGTCGCGGTGACCAGGTGTGTCGAGAAGGTTCAGAACACAATCGCGGTATTCGAACTGAAGCGCAGTCGAAGTTATAGATATGCCGCGCTTTTGTTCGAGCTCCATCCAGTCAGATGTGGCCGAGCGCCGACCTTGCCTGGCCTTGACCGAACCAGCCTCGGCAATCGCACCGCCATAAAGAAGGAACTTCTCTGTCAGCGTCGTTTTGCCCGCGTCGGGATGACTGATGATGGCAAAGGTGCGACGGCGTTGTGCCTCGGACACAATCTCAGGTGCATTCACCGGGCCAAGGCTACGACCAAGTCTGGTCCAGCGGTGAAGCAGCGACGCCAGGCACGTCGAATACGACTATTCGACGTCCGATTCTGAACGCTTCAACTCTTGAAGGGCCCTCAACGTCGGCAACACAGCGAAGTCCTTAGGTCGCCCGGCTGCCAGCTTCGACCGAATTACATCGTCAAGGGAGGCCACTCGAACCTCGACTCCAGCGACCGTGAACAACTGGCTAGCGGCCACCAGGGCCTCGTAGTCGTGTAGCGCGGCGGGTGCGAACGTGAGGTCTAGATCGCCGTGTTTGGTCTGCAAGTTGAGAACCTGCATGCTTGCGAGCAATGCAGGGTGTGGGTCAAAGGAGATGCCGTCGGGTGTAGCGATATCGCGGATCCGAGCGTTGAGTTCGAGCAAAACCTGGGACAAACGCTCCAGATTCGCACGGTCATTTGCCGGCACAATATCGGCGTCGTTCGTGGTGGTAGGCGATCCGTGAACGACCGCTGCCAAGCCTCCGACCAGGACATAATCGACATCGAATCTTGCCAACTCGACCATGAGAGCAGAGGGGTCGAACGGAACTGCCACTACGCCAACTCTATGGAAGCTCGAAAACGACTCACATTGGCTACCGCACGGATGCGCTCATCAGGCGACATCGCCAAATGGGCAAGAATCTGGGCCCGATCGACTCCGTCGACCACTTTCTCTTCGTCGGCAACAGAGACCACAAGACGTCGACCGCACGCGTGCGCCACGGCGTTCAGCGTTGAGAGTCGTGGCTCGTCGTGACCCTGCTCCCAACGCGACACTGCGGGTTGTGAGGTACCAAGAAGGGTAGCCAAACCTTTTTGCGAAAGGCCAGCAGCACGTCGTAATGACCGCACGAGCTCTGCGGGTTCGATCGAGTCGGTATGAGGAAGCTCAGTGGTTCCGAGGATCCTCTGGGAGCTATCTCTCACTCCTACAACAGCCATACTTCCATACTATAGAAGTTATGAGGCTAGTGTATATACGTTATGTTCTTGGGACGGTTATACCGACACTCCCCTGAGAGTTTCGAAGCCCTGGCTTAGGAACCACTCGTAGGTCTCGGCAATACCATCGCGAAGATCCACCGAATGGCGCCAACCAAGCGCCTGGATCTTCGATACGTCTAGAAGCTTGCGAGGCGCACCATCGGGCTTGGTGGTGTCCCATTCGAGAGCGGCGCCAGGGTGGACAACCTCGCGGATGGTCTCGGCTAACTCACGAATCGTTACGTCGATGCCCGTTCCGACGTTGACATGCTGCTGGCCGTCGTAGTGCTCCATTAGAAAGAGACACGCATCGGCGAGGTCTTCGACATGCATCAGCTCGCGCATTGGCGAACCAGTGCCCCACACCGATACTGCGCCCTCGCCAGCCACTTTGGCCTCATGAAACCGTCGCATCAACATGGGCACAACATGGCCACCCTCGGCATCGAAGTTGTCGTTGGGTCCATAAAGGTTGGTTGGCATCGCCGAGATGAATGAGGCCCCGTACTGGCGGCGATAAGACTCGCACAACTTGATTCCGGCGATCTTGGCTATGGCGTACGGCTCGTTGGTGGGCTCGAGGGGCCCGGTTAGCAGTGCCTCTTCAGACATCGGCTGAGCAACATCGCGCGGGTAGATACAAGACGAACCGAGATACAGGAGCTTCGTTACGTCGTGCATCCATGCCGAATGAACCACGGTGGCATGAATCATCAGGTTGTCGTAGATGAACTCGGCTGGCCGAGTGCTGTTTGCGTAGATACCGCCAACAGTTCCCGCCACTAGGAACACATAGTCGGGCCGGTTCGCCTTGAACCAATAGTTGACCGCCATTTGGTCGCGAAGGTCGAGTTGGTCGCGGGTAGCTGTTATTACGTTTCGATACCCGGCATCGAGTAGTCGTTTGATGACAGCGGCACCCACGAGGCCCCGATGACCAGCAACAAATATTCGAGCATCGGTGTGCATCGGCTGTCGGACCTGGCCATCAATCACTGAATTGTCCATGTGATTCAAGGTTACCGATCGAGCGCCTCGGGTCGGTGGCACCGAAGCCGCGTTCTATCGACCTGTTTCAGCCGGCGGCCTCAGACGAATCGACAAGGCAGATGACTACAGCCCGGGCGCGGGGCTCAAAGACCCTGGCGTCAGCCCGACGGCAGGCTTCATCGGATCGCAGTTCGACGACAACCCCATCGTTTGGTCCGTCACACGCTGCCTGGGCGAAGTTGCCAGGCCCGAACAAAGCTATGCACTCACCTTCGACTACCCAACGATCGAGCTGAATAGCGTCGGGCTCATCGCCAGATGTCGCCGCGTAGGCAGTAAACACAAACACCGCTATCAAGACGACCAAACCAATGGCCCAGGGACCATATTGAACCGCGGCGGCTACACCAGGAGA
>JAADHX010000400.1 GCA_013151655.1 Actinomycetota bacterium | reverse complement strand
GCGCTGGGTGGGGGCGATCAATGCAATCAGAGCGGCTGACACTGCGAAGGTGGCGGCGTCTACTACGAACGGGACCGAGAACGCCAATATGAGCAGGGCCGAACCGAGGGGTGGTCCGATTAGTTGGTTGGTGACTTGTTCGGTGCTCCACAACCGACCGTTGGCCTTTTCGAGCAGGCTCGGTTCGACCAGCGACGGCATGAGGGTCTGACCTGAGTTGTCGTAGAGCACTTCTGCCATGCCGAGCAGCAGCGTGGCTAACAACACCATGGCGTATAGAGAGGTGTCGGTGCCTGTTCCGACGATCGATTCGACCTCGTCGGGGCCGGGCAGCATGCCTTGGCGGTTCAGCACGACGGCGGCCACGATCAGGGTGATGACGGCTCTGGCGGTATTGGCGCCGACCATGATGGAGCGGCGGTCGTAGCGGTCGGTGATTACTCCGGCGGGAAGGCTGAACAACAACCAGGGGAGGCGTTGCACCACTGCCACCAGCGCAATGAGGATTGGGTTTCTCGTGATGGCCGATGCCAACCACGGGTACGCAATGAGGCCGATTCCGTCGCCAAGGTTCGAGATCGTGCTGCCCGCCAGCAGTTTCCAATAGTTGGAGCCAAGTTTCGGGGTTTCGCTGCTCATGATGGTTCGGCCAATACCGGCAAGTTGGTTGGGTAGATAGCGCCAACGAACCCATGCACGATGTCGCCGCTGCGTGCCTCGGCGCTGAACCGTTCTGCGAGAGCCACTACTTCGGCAAAGAAGTCGTCGGCGCGATCCTGCGGGATTCGGGCGTGTCTAAGTGTCGATTGAGTACGTTGATCCGTGGGCGCCTCTGCGGCTGCCTCAGCCAAGAAGGATGCGGCCTGGGCGCCCGACGGAAGCGTTGCGTCGCCGATGATGATGGTGCGGCCGGTTCTGCCATAGAAACGTTCGGTAATGGCCCTCACCTTGCGAGTACGCACAACCTTCAGCATCCCGGCTGCCATCAACACGTCGACGTGATGGGCTGTCGAACTCTTCGGTCTGCCCAGCGCCGCTGCTAATTCGGTGACCGTTGCGGCCCGTTCGAGAACAAGGTCAAGAATCTGGCTCCGCGTCGACTCAGTGAGCGCCTTGATTTGCGACGGCGTGTCGGCCATGACCGTGTCGTCGAGTTCGTAGTCGAGGTGGTTGGGTGCAACGTCCGGCATATTCCGAATGATCGGGTATCACCGGACCTTTGTCAAGACGCATCCCGGTTGCGTGAATCACCCACCCAGTGAACATTAAGCTGAGACGAGGTCTTTAGCCGATTGCGACGGCGCCCAAGACGAGGCCGGCTGTCCCGATCATTGATGCGATGTTCGCGGTGATGAGTTTCGGGAACATATTCTTAACGTCTTGGATCTCGGACTTGACGTCCTGGATGTCGGCTTTGAGCTCGATGCGGAGATCCTGGACCTCGGTGCGGACGCCGTGGATCTCGGCTTTGAGTTCGGTGCGGAGATCGCTCATCTCGATGCGGAGTTCGGTTTTGGCGATGTCTATGTCAGCTCGAACGATGTCGATGTCGGCGCGGACTGCGGTCATGTCGGCGCGGACGGTGGTGATGTCGGCGCGGACTGCTGTGATGTCTTGCTGTGTGGCTAGGTGGGCCCAGCCTGTGGGCGGCAAGAGTTCCATTAGCAGATCGCTCGGTTTGGGTCCGATTGCTTCGGACAAGGCGGCGTACAAATTGCGACGGTCAGCGTCGTTGATCATGAGTTTCCCTGGAATCTAGTCACTTAGCAAGGGAAGCTGATGGCCACAGTACAACCGGGCTGGGACACTGCCGTGATCTGGATCCAACCTCGATGACCGCGCCGGCACTAGGCGATGGGCGCTATGGCCACGACAGGGCTCGATAGCGACGAGTTCCCGAGGCTTCCCTCGAACGGTTTGGTCGAGAAGTTGAACACTCCACCGTCAGCGGCGACCAGAAGGTATCCGTCGCCGTATGGAACCATCCCGTTGACTGGTTGGTTCAAGCTGGCACCCGGTCCGAGGGCTGCGGGTACCGACCCGCGGAATCCGGCGTCGAAGGCGAACACACCGCCATCGGCGGCTACCAGCCAGTAGCCACTTCCGTCTGGGTCAGAAACCACTCCGACGATTGGCTGATTGAGGGCAACGCCTGGAAGTACTTGGGGAACTGATCCCGCGAACTCGGCGTCTCCGAGCGCGAACACCCCACCATCGCTTCCAATCATGTACACGCCTAAACCCGAGGGTGTCGCGATCGAATCGATGATGTCGGCCGCCAATGCAATATTGACGAGGTCGCCGATGTCGGCGGCATCGCCAAACCTGAATACCCGTCCGGCCGAGGTGAAGATCCAATAACCGAGACCTGTCGGCGTTGGTGAGATCGAGACGACATGTTCGCCCGGCTTGAAGGATTGAATGTCTGGGGCTGTTACTGCGCCGAAGTGGGCCGCATCGCCACCGGTTTGAATCTGACCGAGGTCGCCGAGTATCCAGTACCCGCGGCCACTTGGCGTGCCGGCGATCTTTCGGACTGCGCCATTTCCTGTTGCGTCTCCGGCCATGCGAGCGTCGCCGAAGGGTGTGACGTTACCGTCGGCGTGCAACAACCAGTATCCGGACTCTGGCGGACGAGTCGATGCCTCTTCAAGCGGCCAGTCGGGTGGAGCGATGCCCGTTGTCACCACGCTCATTCCTGAGAAGAAATGGTCGTCGCCTCCGAGTGTGATCGTGGCCCACAGCGGCTCACCGCTTCGGCTCATCGGCGCGAACGTGATGTCCTGGTCGCAGAACCCGCCAGGTTGGATCGCAACGTTTTGGCACTGGCCCGGTTCGATTACGAACGCCGACTCGACATTCGTGCCGAACGTGAGCGCAACGGTTCCGGGTGCATCGCCGGAGTTCGTCAATCGCAACGTGCGGGTCTTGGCGTTCGGGTTGAAGACGCCAAAGTGGTTCTCGACCCAGTTTGGGCCGATAACGGCAGACCCGAGAGCGGCGTTGATGCTGAATAGCCCAACGACGGTGTTGGTCTCTGGGCAAGTCATGGTGAACGTTGCCAAGAACGATTCGATTTGTCCCGTTGGTGTCCACGTGGCTTCGTAGACAGTCATCTCGCTGCCGTCTTGGGCACAGGTTGAACCGAGACTTACCCGAAGCGAACCTGGAGGACCCGACGAGGAGTGAATTGGGTAGGTTCCAGGTCCGAGACGAGCCTGGGTCATGGAGATGTAGGCAAAGTTGTTGAGGTTCTTGCGGTCGCCGAAGATGATCGTGCCGGAGAAATCTGTGTCGACAATGAAGTTGTCGTCGAAGGTGGAAACGCTTTCGAATGTTGGTGCACTACCACCGTTGGCAAACCGCACGTAGGAAATGCGACTTACGGCCTGGTGGCCAACCACGAATACCCGTTCGGTAACTCCGTTGGCAGCCAGTTCGACCGAAGCCGCAACAGTTTGCCCTTGCTGAGATCCGTTCGTGGTGAGGCCGATGTGGCAGAACGCCCCAGGGCTAAGAGTCGAGACACCGCATGTGTTCTCGTCGACTTCGATGGCGGCCAGGTTGGTTTGAACGCTGCCAAGGGCGACGGCTTCAGCGGTCAGGTTTATGGCAAACAGGCTGACTGGTTCGTGGGCCTTGACCACCGTGCCAAGGTCGAGAATGGGTGGTCCGAACCAGATTTCGGTTGGCCTCGCGACGGCGT
>JAADHX010000489.1 GCA_013151655.1 Actinomycetota bacterium | reverse complement strand
GAAGCAGGTGCCGCTTCAGCTCGGGTTCGGTGTGGTCCTCGTAGCTGCTACGTGCATGCAAAACGGTGAAATTGTTGGCCAGGATGGCTTCGCCCGCGTCGAGTGTGAATTCGACGTGGAGACTTGCCATACCCGCCTGAGCTTCAAAGTAGTCAAGGGCCTCGCGTTCCAGCGGCGAGATCAAAATTTCGGGGTGTTCAGCGGCTGCCATCTCGATGTACTGCCGCACATATCGACAGCTGACCAGCCCACCGCGGCGACTGAACACAGGTATCCGATGAGGAGTAATCGCTGGATCGCCCTCGCCCTGCTCGCCGAAGCGGTGGTAGCGAAACCCTTGGTACAGCTGTGCCAACAGGTCGGGTCGAGCAGATCGCATCTGCTCGTGGATCGTGAGCGAGCTGACAAATCGGCTAACCCCACCAGTCTTGGCTGGCCGAAGACAAAGAAACGACAACAGGTCTGCTGGATCTGTGTGTGGGGTCAACTCGTTGCGGTTGCGATAGGCCCGAGCGTGGGGGTCGGTGGCCGTCATGTCGCGGACATGGCCGAGTCGTTCGCCCATGACACTCTGCGAAACCGGTCGACCCAAACAAAGGCCGATTCCCCAATAGACGAGCTCGATCTCGGTTTGGGAGAGGTCGTCGACGGGTAGGCCCCTTAACAGGGCGATTCCACTGCCGCTCATAAGGGTCGAACGAAGCCGGTCCATAATGGGCGCCAATGGACCAATGTTCAGGTCTTCGGCCGTAGCTGTTGCGACCGCTTGGCCCTCTTGGGCCAGAAGGCGGGCCCGATCGATCAGGGGACCAATGTCGGCGCGGCTCAGGTCGACCGCAAGCGACTCCTTGTCTGGATAGTCGCTCGCACGCCACAGCGCCGACTCCGATATCTCAACGTCGTGCCAAGGCTCCATTCCTCAGAATCTAGCAAGAGTCAGTTCGTGGCGATCGGCTCGTTCTGCCGGTCCGGCAGATTGCGATGACGGCGGTTACGGTGACCTGCTCGGACCCAGAACCATCTCTCGGCGACGCTAGATCGTTGGAAGATGACAAACGGCCTCGACATTGTTGCCGTCAGGGTCGCGCACAAAACCGCCGTAGTAGTTCGGGTGATACTCGGGCCACACCCGCGGTTCGTGGAGCACGTCGGCGCCAATGTTGACCGCAGCTGCGAAGAACGCGTCGACGCTTGCTCGGTCGGGAGCACTGAATGCTATGTGCGACTCGCGAAATCCGACTCCGGTGGTCTGGGGACCCAGCCAGAAATCGGGCATCGGGGGTACGCCGTAGCCGATCGTTGGGCCATCGAACTCGAGGATTCGTTGGCCTCCGATAGTGGCAAGAACCGCGTCGTAAAACTTGGCGCTGCTGGCGACGTTGCTGCACTGGATTGACAGGTGATCAAGCATGGTGAACTACTCCTTGCTCTTCAGGTTAGACATCCCGATCTGCCGAGACACGAGCACGCATTAGACGATTGGTTTCATGAACGACCACACGTGGCCTTCGGTATCGAGAGCGCCATACTCCCGATACGTAAGGCTGATCGACGGGTTCGTAACGTGTAGTCGCACCCTGCTCCACAGCCTGAAGGCGGTCGGATCCGGTTCCGGATAGAGGTGGGGTTAGCGCTGCGAGGATCGACTGAAAACGTCTTCGCTGACTCCCGCGACCGGCGGTCAGGCAGGCCAGGACCCGACCACGCCTGCAGTGTCAATTCTCTCTGAATCTCTTCTCAACGCCCAAGCCGCGATCTATGTCATATAGAGCCCTCTGCAGAATGCCAGCTTGACCGGCATGGCGATTTATCTCGCCAAGTAGGTGCACAAGGACGTTGAACAGGCTCGAGTTCGGCCGTGGCCACCACGGCGCATATCCAGGAGAGCCGATGTCGCGGACATTGATCGTCTCGTCGGAGTGTGGGTATCCCCTCAAAGTGTGAACAGCACTCGCGAGCCGATGCTGCGAGAGTCTGGCCACGTCGCTGTTGCTACGAGCACATCGCCCAAGTCGCCGATTTCGGTCTTAGCCACGCCGAGCACGACCAGCACAACGCAGGCCCCGCGGCCACAGCGCCCGCTACGACCACGACCACGCCACCAGACACCGACGGTGATGGCGTCCCCGACGATGTTGATCCAGACGACGATGGCGAAGGCGTGCCAGACGTCGACGACGAATTCCCCACAGATCCGGCGAGGTCGGCGAGATTGGTCTCGCAGTTCCCGCTCGAAGACAACATCGCGGCACTTCCCGAACAACCGTCGGTCGACGCGCTCCGGTGGGTCCTGATCAGATTCAAGCTCCCTCCACCAGCAGCGAGGCCATCAGCCAACGCTTCTCACCGGAGTACCTGAGCGGCACGAACCCGACTCAGGTTGGGCAACTCATCGACGACCTTCGCACATCTGGCCTTGGCGCGCCCGAGCCGCTCGATGTCAGGGTTGTGCGCGCACACTTCTTGTGGGTGCAGATCGGCGACCCCAGCACGGCGCGGGCCGGGCAGACTCGCGTCTGTTGCTGATCAACACCGACCCCAACACAGGTCAGATCAGCAACTTTCAGGCGAGCCCTTCGCGGCTTGGTCTTGGTACCTGGCAGTATGCGAAAGACACGGCGCTGAGCATCGACCAAGCCGACGTCATGTTTGGCGACGCGGTCCCGAATGCGTCGATCCTCGTCGCTGATGTGACCAGTAACGGGTGCCTCCCGATTGCTGGCCACCAGCAAACCGTCCGCCGAGGTATTGCCTCGTTGTACAAGACGTGGATCCTCGGAGCGCTCGCAACCGCCGTCGAGAGCGGCGAGATCTTGCTTGACCAGATCGTGACCTTCGCGCCTGGCGAATACATCACTGCCGGGGCAAACACCACGGGCCAGTTCGAAGGCGTCGTCGAGATGACAGTCCAGGACGCCGCCAACCTCATGATGAACGTCATCGACAACGGAGCGACCGACGTATTGCACGAACTGCTTGGAGCGGCTGCGGTCAACGACTTCGCAAGATCCTCAGGACACACCAACCCAGACACACTCACACCCCTGCTAACTGTCTCTCAGTTCGCGCACCTCTTCGGCACGGTCTCGTCGGCTCAGGTCGACATCTTCACGGGCGACGACGAAGCGTTCGGCGGCGAGGTTTTCCTGTTCGGCCTCCGACACCAGTGGGACCGCATCTGGTACAAGGGTGGCGGTCACCCAGGATTCGCCACCGGTACGTTCCTCGTCAGGAGCGATGGCTGGCTGGTCGAGAACAACGACGGCAGAGCGTTCGCCGTGATCGCCATGTACAACCCCGACGAAGAGATCAGCGACAACCCGTTCGTCTTCGATATCCAGTCCCTCTACGCTCGAATCCACCAACTGCTAACGACGCGCTAGGGACACTAGAGCCGTGGATCGACGGGTTCACTCTCCAACGCAAGGACACCGAAGACGCATTCGTGGGTTCGGGAGAGATGCTCTTTGGCCACGAAACGATCGAGTGCTTCGATGCCGAGGGCGAACTCTCGGCGGGCCAGCGAGGTCTTTCGTCCGAGTGATCGCTGTCGAAGTCGCTCAAGGTTGGCGGGCTCCAGGTATTCAGGGCCGTAAATGATTCGCAGATACTCCCGTCCCCGACACTTCACACCCGGGAGGACCAGACCTCTCTTGCCCATCACGATGCCAGCGGCGGGTTTGACGACCATCCCTTCGCCGCCTGAGTTTGT
>JAADHX010000492.1 GCA_013151655.1 Actinomycetota bacterium | reverse complement strand
TTTGTCACAATGACCTTCTAGCCGCGAACTTCATGGACGATGGCACCAGGCTGTGGTTGCTCGATTGGGAGTACGCCGGCTGGAACACACCGTGGTTCGACCTAGCCAACCTGTCATCGAACAACGAGTTCTCGCACAACGACGACGAAACGCTCATTGACGCCTACTTCGGGCGGGCACCAACGAAGGAAGATCTAACAACGCTGCTAATCATGAAGTGTGCTTCGCTGCTTCGTGAGCTGCTTTGGAGCCTCACTCAAGAACGCATCTCGACGCTAAACCTCGACTACGAAGCCAACACAAACCGGTACCTTCACCGCTTCAACACCGCCTACGAACGACTCGAGTCGCCGTGACCACCTGGTTCACCGCTGATCTTCACTTCGGCCACACCAACATCATCAAGTACTGCGACCGGCCATACACCGATGCAGTCGAGATGAACGCGGCCTTGGTCGACTCATGGAACAAGGCCGTCGGAACAAACGACGACGTATGGGTCCTTGGCGACTTTGCGCTTGGAACAATCGCCGACACGCTGCCTCTCGCAGCCCAGCTCAACGGCACGAAGACACTGGTAGCCGGTAACCACGATCGTTGCTGGATCGGCTACGGCGACAAGGGGGCCGACTGGGTAGCGCGGTACTTGGATGCTGGGTTCGACGGCGTAATCAGGGATGCCACAACCATCGACGTCGGTGGCATCGAGGTCTCGGCGTGCCACTTCCCATACAGAGGTGACAGCCACGACGAGGACCGATTCGTCGACCATCGCCCAGTCGACGATGGCCAGTGGCTACTACATGGCCATGTTCATCATCAGTGGACGCACCAGAATCGGATGATCAATGTCGGCGTCGATGTGTGGGATCAGCAACCGGTCAGCGAAGCGACCCTGGCCGACATTATGAAGCAAGCCAACTAACGCAAGGCTGGCGCGGTCCCGCCATAAATCGGGGTTCTGTCTGTGATCGCAGCCCAACGTCGAGTACCGAACTCGAAATGCCACCATTCGAACTTAAACACCACGAAACCTTGGGCGCGCATCGACCAGTGTAGATAGCGGCGAACTTCGCGATCGGGACCGTCCTGATGCTCGATCGAATCGGCGTACGCCATCTTGGTGGTGTCGTCGAAGTCGCAACCCGGCGCCAGCGGTGTGCCATCGAAAGTAAGTGTCAGGTCTACTGCACCGCCGGTCAGATGGGGCGGCGCGGTTGCTGGGTCGGTTGAAGCCGGCGCCATGAAGTCAGCTTCGGTGGTCGGGTCGGCGTAGGCCGCGTCGTACAGCTCTGATTGAAGCGCCAGCGGCCGCCAAGCATCGAATACGGCCAAACCCCAACGAGCAGGCAAGGCCTCGGCCACCGCATAGAGGCGCTGTGAAACACCGGCGCGGATCAATGTTTCAGGAATTGCATTGTCCCAGCGGCCGTGCCAGTAGTTGGCCAGGGTTCGAATTCGTTGATGTCGGATCTGCACCAGTGCCTCGCTGGAAGGCTGATCGATACCGGCAGTTGTGTCCTCAGTCAACGCCGGCAGCTTGGCCTGGGTTTCTATGCCAGGCAGGCTGTCTGCAAACATCGAGCCAACCGGAACACCGAAGGTCGGTTCGCCGATACTGCGAGCAGGAATGTTGGAACCGGACACTAAGTACTTCCCCTAGTTTCGGGTGACTGCGACGGGTCGAATTCGGCGATGGCAACTACGGGAGCCGCGTCTCCAATGATGTCGGCCAGTTCGTCGACATAGCGGCGGTGGGTTTCGTCGACCTTGTTGATCAGCACCACAAATCGCGCCGCTGCCGGGCACTCCTTGCGCGACCCTCGATCGCTAAGAAGGACCATAGCCAGCCGCTCCGGAGTCAGCCGCAAGTACGGCGAACAACCAGCAGCCGCAGCCACTCGCAACGGGCGTTGACATTGGTCGGCAATGACCCGACCCAGAGCATCTGAGCCGACACATGCCACCACCATCGTTGAGGTCGACGGGATGACCGGTTCGAACGGTCGCGGTGCCTTGAACGGCCGCTGATGTGACCCGTCGGCTTCGACGACGACATTGTCGGCCATCGTGAACCAGCGGTCGCAGGCCTCAGGGCTAACGCCGGCCGCCTTGTGACCCTTGTCCTGACCCCAAGCCAGAACCCTCTGGTGGTGAACGAGGCCCTCGGCCAGTTCGAGGTCGCTCGGCGAGAACAGGACGGCGTTGCCACCGGTGCGGTCCCGGCCCATCTTGGTTGTGGTTGTCAGCACCGTGGAACCGGACAGTTGCTGACCTAACGCGAACAGAGCAGTCGTTTTTCCGCCGCCACCGACGAGGGCGATGTGTTCGCGGGCGCCGGTACGCAAGGCCGTGGCCAGCCCGTCGATGCCTATTGGTTCAACCACGTCAACACGGCCTCGACCACGCCGCCACCGATAGCCAGCGCCTTATCGGATATCTCAGCGCAAGCGGAGGGTTCGCATCGGGGGTCGACGTCACCGACCTTGAGGCCTTCGCCAACTTCGATTCCGTCGGCGATCAAACCTCGCACGACACCGGCAAACGGTGCTTCAATCTCGACCCCGCCGACCGCGCCAAGAGTCTGACGCTCATCCACACGGTCGCCGATCGCAACCGACCACACCGCGACACCAGCCCGCGGCGCCCGCAGAACTCGCTCTGCGCCGCGCCCGCCGACAATCCCCGGAACACCGGTGTTCGCCGCGGCCACTCCTTGCCAAATGACTCGCCCAAGACGGTGGCCCCGCTGAGTCTCCACCACTGCGTGACAGTCGGCTGGGGCGGTGAAACCGGGCCCGAGGCCAACGACCAACGAAGCGTCGGACAACTGCGTATCGATGTTGCGCTTCGCCAGCCTGGCATCGATGACCACGTCGGCGCCGACGTCGGGGAGCTCAGGCGATACGAACACCGCGATGGCGCCTGTCCTGGCCAAGTCGACGGCATCGGGGGCGCTGTCGGCTCTGCGAGCGATCATCCCTTCGACGTCGACAACCCCGGCGTCTACTGCGGTTGACACCGCCACCGCTCTGCGCACGGTCAGGGGGTTCTTCAGCTCGGTCACAACTACCGGCCAGCCCGCTCGCGACAGACGCCATGCGACGCCAGTAGCTAGATCGCCGCCGCCTCGAATCAGGCAGAGCCCTGGCGCTCGTTGGGTGGCACGGCTTGAGTCAGGCGCCATTTCTTGAACCGATGACCTCGGCAATGATGCTGACGGCAATCTCTTCGGGGGTCTCAGCTTTGATCTCGATGCCGATTGGCGCCTGCACCCGAGCTATCTGGTCATCGCCGATACCCAACTTGACGAGACCTTCTCGCGTTGTTTCCCAGCGCCGAGTACTTCCCATCAAACCTATGTACTTGGCGGGCGTGTCGAATAACACGGGCAGGATCTCAAGGTCGAGAGCAACATTTCTGGTGACCATCACGACCGATGTCTCCGCAGTTACCTCGTGTTGGGACAGTGCATCGGTCAACGAGCCGGAGAGTTTCGCGTCGGCATCTTCAACGCCATCGGCGGCGGCGGGGCGGTCGTCCCACACAACCGTGCGAAAGTTCAGCCACGATGCCAAACCGCACACGGCCCTACCGACATGTCCGGCACCGATGACAAGGATCGTGGGCTTGGGCATATAGGGCTCCAGGTAGATCTCGGCCTCGCCACCACACACTCCAGCGTGCCCGTCGGCGGGGTCGACAAGTTCGTACTTAACCACAGTCGGTTCGTTGGC
>JAADHX010000049.1 GCA_013151655.1 Actinomycetota bacterium | reverse complement strand
ACTGTAGACATCGCTGGCCCCTTCCAGGTTGGCCAAAATACGATCACCATCGTGGCCAACAACGCTGATGGCCCAGCTGCCCTAGCCGCCGATCTCGACTTCAGTCGTGAAGGATTCAGCTGCGGTGACTTCGGCGGGCACACCAACCGCCCTTGTATTGCCCAGACCGCATCGCACGGGCCCAGTAGCTTGCGTTTCGATGTCGAAAACGTTGGCAACATACCGACTGGGGGAGTGGTCGCATACAGCCTGTTGCCTCATGTCGGTGACACCTATGCCCTAACCGGTGACCCACGGGGTTCTGACTACCGCCCGACCGTAACTGGCGAGGCCGTCTTGTTAGCCCGCCCGGCTCAGGCGGCGGTAACTATCGCCTATTCGATCGCCGACAATCCGTGTACGCCTGAACTCAGCGGGGCTCCCGCAGGCGCCGCCGTGCCAACGGGCTGCGACAACGGGTGGTCTGCTGCACCAGCCGACCTATCCACCGTTACGGCCATTCGAATCGTTGCCGACATACCAAGTGGACAGGTCTGGGCGGCCGGCGAGACGCTGTCGGTCACCTTGCCAATCAAGGCGGCTCAGGGTTCGTTCGAACGTGACGAGTTTGCTTGGATGCCGTTTGCCTATGTGCTCCACAGCGCGGCCGGAACGCCATTCGCGCCGGTCGAGACTGTGGCTGCCGGACTGCGAATCAACCAGTCGCAGAACGGCTTGGGCGACTGGATCTGGCTCGACGCCAACCGCGACGGTGTCCAGGACGCTGGTGAAGTTGGTCAAAACGGGGTCAAGATCGAGCTCTACGATGCGAACCGCGACCTCATCGCCGCGACGGTTTCTCAGAACCTCAACAACGACAGCGCCAGGCCGGGTTACTACTGGTTCGGCGACCTCGAACCTGGTCAGTACTTCATCAGACTGGTCGAAGTTCCGATCTCGTGGAACACCATGACCCCAGACATTGGCTCAGACGACACCGACAGCGACATCAACCCACTTACCCTCGAAGGGCCGCTGGTATCGATTGTGATCGGCGAGTTTGATCGATCCGTCGACGTAGGTTTCTTCATCCCGCAAGGGCCAGCAGAATGTGAAGACAACCGAGCTGTGTTCGACCCGACCGACGTCGATGTCGGACGCCGAGGAGTCAACGACTTCACGCCATGCCCAAACTAAGACCAACCAGCGCCAAACGTAAGACCAGCCCGATGCCCAACCAGAGGCTGAGCCAGTAGGCGAGGCCCCACTAGTCTGAGAAGCTCAGCAAGCAAAGAGCCGAAGGTGGTCCCATGCTCTCTTGCTAACTTCGTTACGCGTGGTGGCACCCCCGGCGGTCATTGTGTTACTCAGAAGCTGCCGTGGTGTCCAGCGCTGTTCAAAACTGGCCATAGTGACAGTGTGAAGACCAAGCTTGTACTGAGGATTTCGTCTATCGCCATGATCGGAGTGGCCGTGGTCGGTGTGATCGTGGTAACTAGACCCGAGCCCGATGGCGTGGTGGTTACTCAAGCCGTTGGGGAGTCGGCCCGGCCTGGAGTCGCTGATGAGTCGACCCGGCCCGAAGCTACTGAGGGCATTGCCGCCGATTTAGCGCGTGCCAGAGAGGCGATGCAAGCTGCATGCCCAGCACTCACAGTTGATGGCATCTCTACGTTCATTGGCAACGAACGAACACGTATTGCAGAGACTCGAGCGATCTTGAGGCCCGACCTTCCACCGGTCCCGATCGAGGACCGGTTTCCAGATGAGGAATGCTCAGAGCCCGACGCGGAGAGTCTTGCGCTCGTTACCGCATTCAATACGGAAGTTCTTGAGATTCTGAGAACTGATGCTGGACTTGCGGTTCTTGCCGACATCGACAAATGCATGGTTGATGAGGCCTTGGCCTTGGGTGTTATCAACGCGCCAACCGACATCACCGAGATACTTGCCGGTGCTATATCGATTGCCGGTGATGATCCGGATGACTTTGACCGCCTGGACCTCATAGAGGCAAACGCGAGAGAGCTGCAAGCGATCAGCGCGGAGTGCGCTCTTCCGCGATTGCGCCCGCTCGAGGATCAGGCAAGCAAGGCGCTTGAAGACGGTGCGAGTGACCCCTAGATTTGCGTTGAGTGCAGGAGTCCGGGCTGTTGTGATTGTTGGTCGCGGGACCATGGGGTAGGGCCCCTTCCTGAGGGCGTGGATCGTTTCGTCAACGAACTGGCAGCGCTGCTCAACCACGCCGACGCACCCACCGCAGCCGACGAACCCAGCTCGTGTCCCGACCAGCAGTCATCGTCAACCACGCACGCCACAAAGCCACCCCCACGAGGTCAATCGATGCATTGGGNNNNCAGCGTCGTATCTAACACCCAGCCAGGTCTACCTCGGGTAGCTGGCCGGTGCGATACCGCACCACAACGCCATCACTGTTCGTCTCAAAAACGATCCGAAGGTTCTGATCCTTCTCATCGACAGGTACGAACGTCAGCAGCTCGCTTCCGTCGTCAGCCGCTGCGGCCGAGACCTGAATCTTGGCGCCGAACAGCCCGACAATCTCATCCTTGGTCGAGCCAATTCGGGCGCCCGAACGGGTGGTAATTGCGCTTGGACTGTCTATGTCGATGCGAGCAACACGGTCGAATGCGGCCATGACGCTTACTCCAGGCGGGCCGCCGGGAACCAACAGGTAGCGACACGCATCACGAACGGGCCTGGTCTCGTCGACCAGCAACGTAACGCCAAGCTTCTCCTCGACTGTGGTGAGCAGATCGCCAACAAAGATTGGCCCAAGTCCGATCGTTGAGACCTTGGCCGTGTCGGTCAACTCGACCCCTTGACCAGCACGTGGCCCAGTCGTTGTGGTCGTTTCGACCACAGTGGTCGTGGTCGAGGTTGTCTCCACAACCACGCTTGATTCGACCGGGATCGTCGGCTCGGTGCTATCGACCACAGAATCGGGCACAGCCGTTGTTGACGGCGTGTCCAACACAGTTCCACCATCGGAGTCGCCGCCGCAGGCGCCAAGCAACATGACAAGTGCTGCTGTGGTGGCGGCGAGTGGAACCAGTCTCGTTACAGGTTGCATGGTCACGAGGGTAGAAAACGAATGGGCAGAAGTGGTGTCAGCTCGCCCCGGCACAAGCTGTGTGCCACCAGATTCAACGGCTTCATGGCACACTAAGCGCCATGGCATCCCCCCCAAAGTTCAACATTGACACCGATCTTGTCTACCAAGTCACGATTTCGACATCCAAGGGCACCATCGCGATGGCGCTCGACCCCAAGTTGGCTCCAGCGACGGTCAACAACTTCGTAAACCTCGCCCGCGACGGCTTCTACGACGGTCTTACGTTTCACCGGGTCGTGCCAGACTTCGTCGCCCAGGCCGGCTGCCCAGAAGGTAGCGGAATGGGCAATCCGGGCTACAAGTTCGCCGACGAACCGGTCATCGGCGAATACACACTCGGTGCCATCGCCATGGCCAACAGCGGACCAAACAGCAACGGCTCGCAGTTCTTCATCTGCATCGACGACTGCACTTCGAAGCTAACAAAGGCATACAACCTCTTCGGTTATGTCACCAGCGGGATGGATGTCGCCTTGCTGATGACTGTTGGCGACGTAATGGAGTCCGTTGTTGTCGAGGAAGTTCCTCGTTGAGCGATGGTCTAGCCGCCTTTGCGCTGCTGGCCTGGTTGGCTTATCTGGCCAGCCGTGTTCTGGCGCGTCGGAACCTGCCCGAGTTGGTCGGGTTTCTGCTTGTCGGCGCTCTTCTTGGCCCCGAGGGCCTAGCGCTGATCGACAAAGCCGACCTGGTGCGGCTAGAACCAGCAACCGAAATTGCTCTGGCCGTGCTGATGTTCGTCATCGGCGAACGGGTCTCGGCTCGAGCGCTTAAAGCCGCGCGATGGTCAGTCACCGCTGGTGTTATTCAATACGTGATCTCGGCCTTCACCGTCTATTTTACAACCCAATGGGTCGGCGCCGACCAATCGGTGTCGTTGCTACTGGCTGCTCTGGCCGGAGCGGGCGCACCGCTCACGATTGCGCACGTCGTGTCAACAACCAAGTCATCGAGTCCCTATAGCCGCGGCCTAGTTTCAACGCACGCCGTCTCGGACGCTTTGGCAACAGTAACCTTCGCCGCCGTCTTGCCGGTCGCCGCGCTTTTGGCTAACGACGATGCCAAGATCTCGACAGCAGTCTTCGACTTCATCCAGTTGGGCATCGGTGGCGCCGTGCTCGGATTTTTCGGCGGTTTGTTCATCGCAAAGATGGGCAGCCAGATCGAGACTTCTGGCGAACTGCTGCTTTTTGTTGGAGTACACCTTCTCCTTGGCTGGGCCATTTCGCGCCAGATCGAAATTTCGTTGCCTCTAGCGGCTCTCGTAGCAGGGGCCACTGCATCGTCAGTCTCGCCCCAGGCGTTCGCTCAGCGAATGTTCCGGACTATGAAGTCGATCGAGCAGCCTCTGTATCTGCTGTTCTTCGCGCTCGCCGGAGCGTCTATACACCTTTCTGAAATCCCTGGCGTTGGTCTCATCGGTCTCGTCTACATCGTGTTCAGGGTCCTAGCCAAGATCGTTGGCGCAGCCATCGGTGGCCCACTAGGCGGACTCACCTTCAAACGCTCACTGCAACTCGGCGTCGACCTAAGCCCACAGGCAGGGGTGGCCGTCGGGCTTGCCGTTTTAGCGTCTGAATCTATCCAACCCCAGGGGGTCGATGCCGCAACCGTGGTTCTTGGCGCGGTGGTGTTATTCGAACTTGTTGGCCCACTTTTGGTCGCCCGAAACCTAAGAAAGGAAAAGGAATCAAGCTCAAGTGAGAGCGACGCTGTTGCCGGTGTGGAGTCATCGTTCGACGAAGTGCCCGCCAAGGTTCTTATCGCTGCGACCCGAGAAACCGACATACCCGAGTGGCTGTTAGAGGCGACGACCAAATGGCATGCCCACGTTACGTTGCTGATTCCCGGCGAGCTCGACGACAAACACGTGGCTTCGGTTGCTCACCTTGTCGAATCGGCTGGTTGCGAATTCACCTTTATCGCCCTGAATGTCGAGTCATTTACCGGTGCGGTAGTCAGAACCCAAACATCAACTAGCGCGGATCTCGTAGTGCTGTTCGGAAATCGACCCGCCGGGCCTTCGAGCCGATTGGCCCTAATGCCAGCCGAACGAATCGCGCGCCAACTGGGCGTTCCGGTCCTGACGTTCCCGATCTCAGAACCAATCCAAGACTCATCGGCCACGCCCCAAGCCCGCTTCTGGCCATTCAGCGGCTAACCAAAGTCCGAAAGGCTTTGGGTGGGCCTAACCCACCGTGACGGTGGGTTTTTCGGTCCGAAACTATTCGGCTAGTCCGGTTCTGAGACCGGCGACTAGCTGTTCGCCTTGTGGGGTCAACTCCCAAGCGTCGAAGTCGTCGAGAATCACAAGACCAACCTCGGCGAGTTCTTGAAGGCGTTTGGCTAGGACACTGGTCGACATTGCGTCGCACCTTGCTCGCAGCTCGTTGAACCCCAGGGCGCCGCCGTCAAGCTCCCACAACACTCTCGGCGCCCACCGCTGCCCCAACGCTGTCAGTGCGTTCCCCGGCCACGCAGGCCGTCCGCGTTCGCTGGGTTGGGCGTCTAGGTTGGACACATCAGTGCGTTCCCCGGCCACGCAGGCCGTCCGCGTTCGCTGGGCTGGGTGTCTAGGTTGGACATTGTGCGTTCCCCGGCATGGGGGCAAGTTAGCAAACCGGTACGGTTCGACGGATGCGACGGGAAACGATCGACTTCGTGGGCACCAGTGGCGCGGTGCTGCGCGGCGATATACATCTCCCCGACGATCGGGCCAAAGGCGCGGTGCTGATGGCTCACTGCTTTACCTGCTCGAAAGACCTCCACACCCAAACCCGCATATCGGGGGCACTAGTCGAGGCCGGCTACGCCACCATGCGATTTGACTTCACCGGCCTAGGCAGCAGCGATGGCGACTTTGCGGCTACCACAGTCTCATCCAACGTCGGCGACCTCACCCGCGCCGCTATGGAGTTAGTACAGCGCGGTTACGGGCCATGCGGCCTCTTTGGCCACAGCCTT
>JAADHX010000101.1 GCA_013151655.1 Actinomycetota bacterium | reverse complement strand
GTCGAGAAGTGCGGCCTCCTGATGATGCACACCTCAGATAAGAAACAGTGCGCCACAAGCCTGTCGTGCAAGTTGCCTCTCAGTGGGGATCGACGTGCTGGGCGAAGCGGCATCTCACTTGTCCGATGGCCTCCGAGTTTCAAACTCCGACAGCCCCCTGGCATCAGATTGTCGGAATGCGAGTGATTCTTGCGCACGCCTACATTCGTCTCGACCCAGACGTGACCGGTCGTTGACCGAGACATTCCTGCGATTTGCAACAAAGTCGAGGTGATCCTCGCCTCGCTGGACCCGGACTGAGCGGGCCAGAGCGCGCTCGCTGTCACCCGACCCGGCGTTGCACAACTGGTGCAACTGCGGCTACAAATACGCGTTGGCGGTGATCCACACTTTGGAGTAGTTGGCGGCATCCGAAAGATGTCGGAACAACTCGTCGGCCCCGGAGTTGGTGTGCGGCAATACGTCGTGGGGCTCTTGGATGTTCTCGCTGACGAAGGTTGAGGATCCGGTCACTGACTGCCCTATTTGCGGACGCTGCAGCTCCGGTTTCGGCAACCGCGGAACAGCAACGAAGATCGATATCTGGGATCTAAGGTACTATGCTCACGTATGGCCGCGCCGTTGCATAGGAGATCAAAGTGAGCGAAGTTCAAGGTCTGTCACGGATCAAATCCGTGCACTTGAAGGACGCCGCGTACGAGGCTCTGTACAACGCTATTGCCAATTTGGACCTGGCCCCTGGCCAGGCAATCTCGGAGAACATGCTGGTCGCCGAACTTGGCGTTTCAAAGACGCCGATCCGCGCCGCACTCGGGCGTCTCGAGGCCGAAGGCCTCGTCGAGACTGTCCCGTTCAAGGGGACGTTTGTATGCCTCGTGGGTGACGACGATGCGCACGATCTGATCGACCTTCGGATCGTGCTGGAGGTGGCGGCGATCGAAGCCGCGTGCGAGCGGGCGAGTGACGACCAAATCAGTGAACTGATGGTTGTTGCGCGTCAGGCAGGCCTGGAAGAGGCAGGCGGTGCCCATGGCTCGGCGCTGCGTGAGATCGGGGATTTCCACGAACGACTGGTGCAAATGTCGGGCAACGGTCGACTCGTATCTGCATTTGGAGCACTTACTGGTCCGCTGAAGCGGATACGAGCGTTGTCAGGAGCGCAGCCCGACAGTATCGGTGAGTCATCAGAGGAGCACGCAGCCATCGCGGATGCAATCGCCGGTCATGACGCTGAACGTGCGGGCACGCTTGTCCGGGATCACTTGCAACGAGTCTTGGAGCTGTACCGAACTTCACACGAAACTCACCCAGCAGCCGAGTGAACGCACAACGAGTCCTCGTTCGCGGCGGCCCTTTCGTGGCACTGGGCGAGACCGGTGTATTGCCCTACGGGGCAGCGATCGTCGAAGGCAGCCAAATCGTTGCGATCGGAGACGCCTCGGAGTTGGAGGCAGAGGGTGGCTTTGACCGAGTGATCGGGGGACCAGACCACGTCGTCTTGCCCGGGTTTGTGAACGCCCACTATCACTCCGAGTGCTGGACCGCACCGGGGCTCATCGACATCATCTTCGAGCTGGGAAACCTATATATGGGCTCAGGGCTCATAGACGCGACTGAAGAGGTGATCGAACTGCTGGCGACCCTTGGGCTCATTCACGCAGCCAAAGGCGGCCAGACCACCTTGCTCGACGTGTTCTATGGGCGCCCCTGGCTGCCGCGCCACGGCGCCGACGCCGTATTGCGCGCCTATCAACGTGTTGGTCTAAGGGCAGGTCTTGCCGTAACGATGCGAGACCGCAATCGGTATACCCACGAAGATGACGACCAGTTTCTGGCTCGTTTTCCGGACGCATTGGCCGAAGAGATCCGACGTAGTCCCCTCGGCTACGCATGGCCGATCGAAGGGCAGTTCGAACTGTTCCACGAGCTCCGCGACGCTTGGGATGACCCACAGCGCGGGACGAAAATCCTTGTCGCACCCGATTGGACGCCGGTGTGTTCAGACGAGCTGTATCAACGATGTGTCGAGGTCTCGCACAACTTCGGTGTTCCTCTGACAACCCATGTCTTGGAGACGCGCTCGGAGTATGCGTGGACCAATGAATCGGGCGGCGGGTCAGCCGTGGAACGTCTTGGTCGTCTCGGCTTGGCCGGCAGTCAGATGTCGTTCGCCCACTTCGTCTGGGCGACTGACGATGACATCGATCGTCTCGTCGACATGGGTGTGACAGCGGTTCATTGTCCTGGGTCCAATCTGCGCTCGGCCGCTGGTCTCTGTCGCGTGAAGGACATCTTGGATGCTGGCGGCAGAGTCGCATTTGGCACCGACGGAGTCTCGGTGGGCGACACCGAGGACTTCTTCGAAGAACTACGTCTCGCTTGCTATCTCCAACGACAACCAAACTCGTTCGTCGATCATCGACTCGATTCGCTGGATGTGTTACGAGGAGCAACCGAATTGGGAGCAGAGGCGAGTGGGTTCGGCGGAGTGGTCGGACGCCTGGAGGTGGGTATGGAGGCAGACCTGCTCTGTGTTTCCAGGAAGCGGATTTTCTTCCCCGAAAGTAGATACAGCGGGGCAGATCCACTCGATGTGCTACTTGATCGAGCAAACGCGTCTGATATCGACATTGTGATGGTCGGAGGGCGGGTAGTCGTCGAGGACGGAAAGACGACGCTCGTGGACGAGTCCTCTATCCGACGTCGGATAGAGGAGTTGACCGAACAGCTCTACCGGCCTACCTCGGAGGCATCGCGCCGGCGTGAACTTGCCGAGATCATGACACCTGAGATCGAATCACTCTGCGAGCGGTGGTACTCACAAGACGTTGGGCTGCCGGCTGCGATCCTCAACACCACGACGGGCGGCAGACCAAAATACGAATAATCGCGTGACAAGTGAGATCTTAGATGCTAGACATTAGAGCATCGGTTCATTCGGGGATCGATCTACACGTTTCTTTGGGGGACCCATGCGCCGCAATCTCGTAATACTTGCAACACTCGCGTTGGTAGCCGCTGCCTGCTCGAGCGATGACAATGGTTCGACCGAATCAGGTCCGGACCAGGTTGCGGAAACAACCGGTGACACCAGCGACACCGGTGACTCGGTACCGGCTGAACCGCCGGAGAGCGAGGTGACAGAGCCGGCGGCATCATCAGACGTCACCTTGACACTCGTGACCAACGATGCCTTCTCCGGCGTCGCCTATCTGCTGGACCCCTTCACAGCTGAGACCGGCATCGAAGTCGACCTCATCGCCGGCGGAGATGCCGGTTCACTCGTCAACCAAGCAATTCTCACCAAAGACAACCCACTCGGAGACGTCATTTACGGGTTTGACAATACGTTCCTGAGTCGGGTACTCGAGAACGACATAGCGACACCCTACGAGTCGCCAGCATCCTCTGTCATACCAGCTGAGATACAGCTTGATCCGACTTTTACCGTCACGGCTGTGGACTTCGGCGACGTGTGCATCAACTACGACAAGATCTGGTTCGCCGACAACGGATTGGCGGTTCCAGAGACGCTGCAAGACCTCATCAAACCTGAGTATGACGGATTGTTGACTGTTCAAAATCCGGCAACTTCGTCACCAGGGATGGCCTTCATGCTTGCCACAGTCTCTGAGTTTGGCGAAGACGGGTGGCTCGACTATTGGAGTGGCCTGGCCGATAACGACGTTGACGTCGTGAGCGGGTGGGACGAGGCCTACTTCACCTCATTCTCCGGTGCAGGGTCTGGCGGACCACGCCCGCTGGTGGTCTCGTACGCCTCGAGCCCTCCAGCAGAGATCGTCTTCGCTGAGACCCCGATTGATGAAGTGACGACGGGGGTCATGGAGGCAAGTTGTTTCCGACAGGTGGAGTACATCGCGATACTCCAGGGAACCGAGTTCGAAGCAGAGGCTCAGAGTCTGATCGACTGGTGGTTGTCAGATGCGATGCAGGCCGAACTACCGCTCAACTACTTTGTGTTTCCGGTGAATCCGGATACGGCCATTCCTGACGTGTTTCTCGACAACACCATCGTGCCCGAATCTCCCCACACTCTCGATCCCGAGGTAATTGCCGAGAATCGGGAACAGTGGCTCGATGAATGGACCAGCACCGTACTTCGATGACGACCGCTACGGTCGGTAAGCATGACCGCCATCGACTTGTCGAGAAACTGAAAACCGTGAATTGGAAGGGGATCGCAGGTGGCTTGGCAGTCGCCGCGATCCCCCTCGCGTTTATCTCGATCTTCTTTCTCTATCCCGTTGGATCTATCGTGTGGCGCGGGTTGGCACCTGACGGAACGATCGACATCGGTCCGATCAAGCGGGTCGTGACCGACCCGGACCTGCGCCAGATCGCGTGGTTCACGTTGTGGCAAGCAGCAGTCTCGACAGTCGCAACACTGTTGATAGCGATGCCCGGTGCTTATGTGCTGTCACACTATAAGTTCCGTGGGCGCTCGCTGATTCGCGCGGCAGTGACGATCCCTCTGATTCTGCCAACCGTTGTTGTGGGCGTGGCTTTCTTGTCGCTGGCTGGCCCGGGCGGTGCAATGGGGGTGAACCTGAAGGGGACGATCTGGATCATTCTGATCGCCCACATGTTCTACAACTACGCAGTTGTCGTGCGTACGGTCGGCGGGCTGTGGGGGCACCTCGACCCACGCTTGGAAGAGGCGGCGAGGGCCCTTGGCGCCAATCGCTTCCAGGCCTTCAGGCGCGTGACTTTGCCACTCTTGCGACCGGCGATCGGGGCAGCAGCATCGATCGTCTTCCTCTTTTCGTTCACGTCGTTCGGCGTGATCTTGATCCTTGGTGGCGCCCGCCGTGTAACTCTTGAGGTCGAGATCTATCGCCAGACCGCGGAGCTACTCAATCTGCCAGTGGCCGCAGCGCTTGCGGTCACACAGTTGCTCGGCGTATTTCTCATCCTCACTCTGTATTCGCGCTATCAGAACAAGCGGTCAGTCACGCTCAACCTTCGTCCCTCAAGCGAGGTCGAGAAACGGCCCGTACATCTCGGGCAGAAGCTGGTCCTGGCTGCCAATCTGCTGCTCATGGCAGGTCTGCTCTTCGTGCCTCTAGCGGTGCTCGTCAAGCGGTCTCTCACCACCGAGCAGGGCCTCGGCTTCGGTTACTACACGCGGCTCAGCGACCCTGGGGCGAGCTCGGTACTTGCGGTAGCTCCGACCGAAGCATTGAAGAACTCTCTCACGTTTGCCTTGATCGCCGCACTCATTGCCTTGTTCGTCGGTGGACTTGCCGCGTCGATCGTGGGATACAAGAAGTCTCGAACAACTCAGTGGTTTGACGCCCTGTTAATGCTGCCGCTGGGGACATCGGCCGTCACAGTCGGATTCGGCTTTCTCATCGCACTCGACAGTGGCATATTGGATCTACGTTCGAAGACGATAATCATCCCTCTGGCTCACGCTCTGGTAGCACTGCCATTCGTTATTCGCGTGATGGTCCCTATCATCCAGTCGATCGACAACAATCTACGGGAGTCCGCTGCAGTGCTCGGGGCCAGCCCCATCCGAGTTTGGCGCGAGATCGACCTCCCTATCGTCGCCAAGGCTGGACTGGTCGGCGCCGGATTTGCCGCCGCCGTGTCGTTGGGCGAATTTGGCGCCACGGCGTTCATCGTCAGGCCGAATATTACGACCTTACCGGTAGCGATTTTCCGGCTGCTGTCGCGTCCTGGTGCCGTCAACTTCGGCATGGCGATGGCAATGAGCGTCGTACTGATGGTCGTAACTGGGTTGGTCATGCTCGGCGTTGAACACTTCCGAGCTGGCGATGTCGGTACGTTCTGATCATCTCTGAAATGGGAGACGTGTGTTAGAAATTTCGGGTTTGAAAGCGTGTTACGAGGACGTGGTGGCAATCCACCACCTCGACCTGACAATCGAAAAGGGTGAGATCGTCTGCTTACTCGGTCCGTCAGGCTGTGGTAAGAGCACACTGCTGCGCGTGGTCGCGGGCCTCGAAAAGGCCGCAGCCGGAGTCGTTTCGTGGGACGACGAGGATCTCGCTCGGGTGCGTGTACACAGCCGTGGATTCGGGTTGATGTTCCAGGACTATGCACTGTTCCCACACCGGACGGTTGAAGCGAATATCGCCTTCGGACTCGAGATGCACCGTCGACCCAAACCCGAGATAGCAGCACGAGTATCTGAGGTCATGGCGATCGTGGGTCTCGAGGGCTACGGCGATCGTACGATCGGGCAACTATCCGGTGGACAACAACAACGAGTTGCGCTAGCCCGAGCAATCGCCCCATCCCCGAAACTGTTGATGTTCGACGAACCGCTCGGCGCCCTCGACCGCAACATGCGCGAACGCCTGGTCATCGAACTCCATGACATCCTGACAACCCTCGGCACGACTGCGCTTTATGTGACCCACGACCAGGAGGAAGCCTTTGCGCTGGCTGACCGAGTTGTATTGATGCGCGATGGCCGGATCGAACAGATGGGATCGCCGGCCGAGCTCTGGGCTCGACCGCGGACGCGTTTCGCCGCCGAGTTCCTTGGCTTTCGCAACATCATCGACGTCCAGACAGCCAAGGAATGTGGATGGCCGGTACCAGAGGGAGAAACCGATGCTGTCGTCTACCGACCCGACGGCTTTGAAGAGAGCGAAACAGGTGCATTCAAGGGGGTCGTCGTCAGCCGAACGTACAGAGGCGATCACTTTGTTGTGCGGATATCGCCGACCGACCCAGCACCTGACCTTCTTATTCATGTGCGGTGGCAACCCGTACCTGAGTTGGGTCAGGAGTTGCGGCTGACGATTGACGCTGAGTCTGTGATCCCGGTCGTGGGGAATGCCGAGTGAGGGTCTTGGGAATTCATCATGTGGCATTCGCCCACCCAGAGGGGGCAGGCGCCCACGATGTCTTGAACGATCTGTTTGGGCTGCCCGTCGTGCACACCGAACGAGCCGATGGGATGGTCGAAAGGATGATCGACACAGGCCACGGCTATCTCCAGACCCTGGAAGCGGGTAGTGGCGAGGGTGTCATCAACCGCTTTGTCGAACGCAACGGAGGCCGGTTGCACCATGTAGCACTGGAGGTGGAAGACATTGCGGGCGCGGTGAGCGAGCTCGTTGACCGCGGTGTAGAGATGGTCGACAAGGAGCCCCGTCGCGGAGGCGACGGAACAATGATTGCGTTCATTCATCCCAATGCCACTGCCGGGATGCTTGTCGAACTCGTGGAGGTGGCCTGAGCGGGCTACCACTTTCCTCTCAGGGGTTGACTCAACTGTCGGCTACCCCAGCCAGTCTCGTACCTAGCGCCCGAGACCAGCACTCGTCGAAACTAGCGATGGTTGCCATCCGGTCGTCGCCCATCGGCAACACGCTGATTGAGTCGATGCCAGTCTGAAAAAGTTCACCGAGTTGACTGGTGATCCGATCTTGATTACCGGCAACTGCCATCTTCTGCACGAATTCGTCTGGAAGTAGGGCCGCGGCCTCTGAAGCTTCTTGGAATTCACCGCCGGTGTACGACTCGCGAACCGCGGCGGCAATGTCCGGGTCGAGACCTACCAAGTTGCAGTATGTCGGAGCAGTTTGAGGGAACCATGCAGCGATGGGCCGGGCGCGTTCAATAGCTTTGCTCTCGTCCTCGTCGATATTGCCGTAGACAAAAACGGCGACGTGGGGCCGTTCGCGACCCGCGCGATGTGCTCCTCGGTCGATGTTGTCGAGCGCCCATTGAACAACAAGCGGGTCGAGCCCACACAACAGAATTACGCCGTCGGCGATCGACCCAGCGAGTTCGAGAGTCTTGGGACCACTGGCTGAGATATAGATCGGCAGGTCGGCTCTGGCAGGAAATCGAAGATGGGCATCTACGAGACTGAACGTCTCCGCATGCACCGTTACGGTCTCGCCGGCAAGTAGCGAGCGGATTGCTGCAATCGAAGCCTCGAGGGTTGCCAGTCGCGCTGGCTTCAACCCCAGTGCCGCCAGCGGCCTGTCACCTGCACCGATGCCGAGCACAGCGCGATCTCCGGCGATTTCGGCGAAGGTTGCGGCGGCGACAGCGGTCAGTGCGGGGTGCCGGGTGACGGGGTTGGTCACGGCAGTTCCGAGTTGCAGGCGACTTGTGGCTTGAGCCGCGAGCGAAAGGAGTTGATACGGGTCTCGCGCGTGAAGCGACGACTCCGTGAGCCATAGATGATCGAACCCGAGTGCTTCTACGTCCATTGCAAGACTGATGAAGTCCTGGACGCGATCAACGCCCTGGAGGACCACTCCGCGCTTGATGGTTGTCATTGTGAGCTCCTTGTGTAGTTCAAGACGGTCCGGGCCAGGACTTCGAGGCCTATCGCGATCGGAGGCAGGTCGATCCACTCATTGGTTGTGTGTTCTTGTGCTCCGCGGGTTATGCCGACCGCAATTGCTGGTATCGCCGCAGCGTGTGCTGCATTGGCGTCGGTGCTCGCCGCAGTCAACTCGGATTCGACTCCTGCATCTGCCAGGGCGTCGAGCGCTGCTTGGGGAAGGGCATGACTGGGCGCGATCGATCCAGCGGGTCTATTGCCGAGAGGATCGAATTTCGCGTCGATCTGACCCCGGTTGAGCTCAACCACGGAGCGGAACGATCGATCGAGATCCGCGAGTGCGCTCGCTTCGTCGGAGCGTAGGTCGATGTCGAACACTGCACGATCAGCGCGAGCGTTGATTGCAGTGCCACCACTGATTGTCCCGACATTGAGCGAGCATCTGGCATCCGATGGGAGCGTGTTCTGATCGAGCACTGCGATTATTCGGGCCGCCGCATGTATCGCGCTGTCAACATCGGATGCCTCCCAAGCATGCCCGCCCGGGCCGGTGAGGGTGACCCGGTAGCGGATCGAACCCACGGCGGTGACACACACCCGGCCGAGCCAGTTGCCCTCGACGGCAATCACAGCACCGATGGGTGTTTGTGGGGACTCGAGCGCGTGAGTTATCCCGGCGAGATTCCCGAGTCCCTCTTCGCCGATGGTTGCGAGAATCCAGACGTTGGCGCAGTCCGCTGGGAGCAACTCGGCAACGGCGGCCAGTGCCGCCACGGCGACCGAATCGTCGCCGACTGAGGGGCCATAGAGCCGATCTTCTCGTCGTTCAGGGGTATGGGAGATGTCGGTGTCGAAGACGGTGTCCATGTGGGCGGCGATTACCAGCGCCGGCCCGGACCCGTGGCATGCGTGGGCCCAAACGTTGCCGACATCATCGAGAATCACTTCATCGAACTGTGATGCCCACCATCCATGGACGACTTCGGCTCGGTCACCTTCGTGAAATGACGGCGCCGGTATTGAGGCAAGATGACGGGTGCGTTCGATCACCAAATCTGTGAGGTCTCTGCCTGTGATCATGGTGCGAGGCGCTCTATCAAGGCCTGGGGAACGTCAAGGTCTCGGAACACGCTCCGGGTGTGAGCACCGAGCGCCGGGGCCGAGGACAGTTCTAGCCGGGTGCCATCGAGACGGAAAGGTGTGTCAATTGCGGGTGGTGTATCCGGGTGCGAGGGGGGACTTTCGGGAGAGCGCACGATGTCGAGAGCCTCGACTTGGGGTGAACTGAGGACGTCGTGTAGCCGACGGATCCTCCCGGCGGGGATGCCTGCGGCATCGAATCTCGATAGCCAGGTCGCTACGTCGTCGGTGCTCAGTACGGATTCGATTATCGAGGTGAGTTCGGATCGATTGGCAAGCCGTGACGTGTTGTCTCGAAACCGGGCATCGCCTTTCAGTTCAGGCTGGCCGATGACCTCACAGAGAGCTTCCCACAAGCGTTCATCACCGGATCCTGTGAGTACGAGATAGCCATCTCTGGCCTCGAACCCACCGTATGGCGCAAAGGACGAGGAGTGACTCCCGAGTAGCGGAGGGCTCTGACCGGCGGCGATGACATCGGTGGCGATGGTGGTGAACGAGGCCATCGCGAACTCCAGAAGAGATGAGGTCACATGCGTACCTTGGCCAGTACGAATCCGCTCGATGTGGGCGGAAAGTATCGCTGTGAGGGTGCACAGTCCCGCTCCGATATCGAGCATCGGCGCACCAACTTTTGAGGGGCCGGTCTTCTCGTCTCCGGTAACCGACATGACTCCAGCTTCAGCCTGCACGATGAGGTCGAAACCGCCGCGACTTGCGTCGGGACCAACGTCCCCAAAAGCGGATATCGAGGCATGAATCAGCCACGGATGTCGATGGCTCATCGACGCGTGGTCGAGTCCGTAGCGATCGAGCGATCCTGGTCTCGCGTTGTGCACGAAGAAGTCTGCGCTTGCCAGCAAGACTTCGAGTGCCGCGGCTCCGTCAGGCTCGCGAAAGTCGAACATGACGCTTTCTTTGCCGCGGTTCACCGAGGCGAAGAGAGCTGACATCCCGGGTTCCGACGTTGGGCCCTGCGCGCGATACGGGTCGCCGCCGGGCGGCATCTCGATCTTGAGCACCCGCGCGCCCAGAGCGGCGAGGATCATGGTGGTGTAGGAACCCGAAACGAACCGGGTGAAGTCGATGACGACCGTGTCGGCCAGCGGGAGCGCTACCACAGTGCCGGCTCCTTATAGGTGCCCCAAGCTCTTTGGAAAATGTCGGACATCTCGCCCAGAGTTGCGCCGGCGCGGGCAGCGTCGAGCAGCAGCGGCATGATGTTCTCGTCGGATCGAGACCCTGCAGCGAGCGCGACGAGGGCCGCAGAGGCGGAGTCACCACGACGTTCGAGGTGTTGTCTGAGCCGGGCAACTTGGCTGTCTCGTCCACCTTCATCAACCTCGAAGAGTTCGAGTTCGTCTTCGTCACCTTCGGAGACGTAGGCATTCACGCCCACTTTGACCTTGCTGCCGTCAGCCATGGCTGTTTCGATCCGAAATGCGTTCTCGGCGATCCAACGCTGCGGGATCCCAGCCTCGATCGCGGCGACCGCTCCGCCGGAGTCGTCGATGACTTTGACCAGTTCGAGCGCGCGTTGCTCGACTTCGTCGGTCAATGCCTCCACAAAGAATGAGCCGGCGAATGGATCGACTGTGTCAGCAACGCCGGTTTCATGAGCCACGATCTGTTGAGTTCGCAGCGCGAGGGTGACGGCATCCGTGCTCGGTATGGCCATCGCTTCGTCGTAGCCCATGACATGAATCGACTGTGCTCCTCCGAGAACGGCGCCGAGACATTGCACCGTTGAACGAACGACATTGTTCAATGGTTGCTGAGCGGTCAGCGTGGAACCTGAGCACCCTGAGAAGAATCGGAGCCGCATCGAATCGGGATTGCTTGCTCCGAAACGATCGCGAGCAATGTTGGCCCAGATTCGGCGGGACGCACGGAGTTTCGCTACCTCCTCGAAGAGTTCGAGGGTGGTAGCGAAGTGGAACGAAAGCCTCGGCGCAAAGTCGTCGAAGCGCAGACCGCGCTCGGTCAGCAGCGTCGAGTACGCGATCGCGCTGCTCATCGTGAGAGCTAGTTCCTGGATGGCGTTGCAACCTGCCTCACGGGCGTGGTAACCGGTGATCGAGATCGGATTGAAGCGTGGCAACTCTGTTGTGCAGTACTCGACAATGTCTCCAACTAGCCGCATCGACGGTTCGGGAGGGTAGATGTAGGTCTTTCGGGCAACGAATTCTTTGAGGATGTCATTCTGAAGCGTGCCCGACAGCTGCGCAGGATCGACGCCCTGACGTTCGGCGGCGATGATATAGAACGCCAGGATGATTGGGGCCGTTGCGTTTATCGTGAAATTGACCGAGAGCTGATCGAGTGGCAGGTCTCGGAACAGTTCGGTCATGTCGTCTGCGGTATCAATTGCCACGCCGACGCGTCCGACTTCGGGTAGAGCCTCGGTCGTTGTGGAGTCAAACCCGAGTTGTGTCGGCAGGTCGAAGGCAACCGAGAGAGCAGTCTGACCTTGACCGAGCAAGTACCGGAACCGAGCGTTGGTGTCGCTGGCTGATCCGTAGCCGGCGTATTGCCGCATGGTCCACAGACGTTCGCGATACATGTTCGGGTATGGGCCACGCGTGAACGGTGGCTGACCTGGATCTCCCAAACGTGCTTCGAGGTCCGTGGGGTTGTCGCGCGCCTTGTAGATTCGCTCGACCTCGATTCCCGAGTCGGTTGTTCGGGAGGCTTCGACTGTCATGGTGCGTCGATTCTCCGCTCCGAGGCGAGGTCGATGACTCGTTGGACAATCACTGGCAGATTCGTCCCCGCCGGGAACACCGCTGCGACACCCAAGCCCAATAGCACTTCGATATCGCGGGGCGGGATGATTCCTCCGAGCACAATAGGAACGCGTTGAAGACTGTGGCGGTCGCGTTCCTCGATCAGTTCAGATGTAAGAAAGAGATGAGCACCTGACAGCAACGAAATGCCGATGACATCCACGTCCTCGGAGGTAGCTGCGGAAATGATCTCAGCGGCGGTGGATCGGAGTCCGAGGTAGATGACTTCACAGCCAGCGTCACGTAGAGCGAACGCGATGATCTTGGCGCCTCGGTCGTGGCCGTCCAATCCTGGCTTCGCGATGAGCACCCGTGCCCTGACTGCATTCACGTGGGGGTGAGCGCCAACGCAGCGAAGACTGCATAAACCTGTGTGGCCTCGACGATGTCTGCCACGCTGAGGTTCTCGTCCGCACAGTAGACAGGTTCACCTCCAGGACCGAAGATGACAGTTGGGACCTCACTGCCGAAGCTCGCCGTGTCGCCCAGCCAACCGGCTGCCATGAGTCGAGGTTCTGCACCGCGTACCTGTCGTACGGCTTCGATCATTGTTTGCACAACCGGTGATGCGGGATCGGCGACGTATGGTGACTTGACGTCGACCAGGTCTACCTCAGCAACGAATCTGTCGTCGCGCTCCTTGGCCTTGGTCAGGCAGCGATCGATCTCAGCCCTGACGGTTTCGACCGAGACACCAGGCTGAGGTCGGCAGTCGACGCGGATGACGCACTCGTCGGGAATCATGGAGGGCCCCCCTGGTGGCAGGCCTCCGTATACGCGGCCGGGAGCCATCATCGTCTCGGTTCCGAAAAGCGCAGCGTTTTCCTCGGTCAGATCGGGTTCGAGTTTGGACGCGTCGATCTCGACTATCGCGTGGGCGGCGAGGAGATTGGCATTGACTGCGTGGTGCTTGTGGCAAGTGTGCGCAGATCGCCCCTTGGTCGTGACGTCGAAGTAGTAACGGCCGCGGTGACCCAGGTAGATCTCGTTGTCGGAGAGTTCTCCGAGCACGCACATGTCGGCATCGTGTGTCTCGAAGTACCGGATACTGCCGGCTTGATCGCCCATGTGGTCGCTTACGGCGGCCATCGCGAGTGTTCCACCGAGATCGAGGCCGCTCGCACGCACGGCTTCGATCGCTGTGATTTGGCAGGCAAGTGCTGCTTTCATGTCCATGATGCCGTGTCCGTAGACACGTCCGTCGATGAGGTCGCCCGAGAATGGCTCGGACTTGGACCAGCCGATCGAGACTGGCTTGGTGTCCATGTGCCCCGTCATCACAACTCGTGGGCCACTACCGAATTGGACCTCGGCGATCGCGTTGGGCCGATCGGGGAGAACTGGTTGTAGCGAAACGTTGGCGAAGTCACTGTCCCGCATCGTTTCGGCAAGTAACTCGGCGAGTGCGCCTTCCTCGCCCAAGATGCTCGGGACACGGCACACCTCGCGTGTGAGAGCGACCGCCCGATCGGTATCGACAAACCGCAAAACTTGTTCCGCTATCTCCGCTGGTTCCACCTGGGCGTGCTCCGATCTTCGCAATAGATGGCCCCCCTTGCGGGCAGTCTGACATCTGATATCTTAGATGCTGCAAACGGCTTGTCAAATGGCTGCCGTGTAAAATCCATGCCTTAGACAGACTGGCAACGTCGGCGGTCGAAAACCGTCGGTTGGTGGCCGGAGTGCTCCGAGGCGGAGAGCGAGGAGAATCATGGGTACAGACGTAACAGCAGCAGTGGTACGCAAATCTGGCGGGCCCTTCGTGCTCGAACAACTCGAGTTGGAAGAGCCACGAAGGAACGAGGTGTTGGTCAAGGTCGTTGCTACGGGGGTTTGTCACACCGACATTGTCTGTCGCGACCAATGGTTCCCTGTGCCGCTTCCCGTTGTGCTCGGGCATGAGGGTTCTGGCGTCGTCGAGGCGGTTGGTGAAGCCGTCAGTCTCGTTAAGCCGGGCGACCACGTGGTCATGAGTATGGCGTCGTGTCGCGTCTGCGAATACTGCAGAACCGCACCACCTGGATATTGCGTTGACCACTACAACCTCAACTTCGGCGGGAGACGCAGCGACGGCTCCGCGACGCTCCACTCGAACGATGAGCCGGTCAACGGTCACTTCTTTTCCCAGTCCTCGTTCGCTACCTATGCACTGGCAGGCGAAGACAACGTGGTGAAAGTCGATAGCAATGCCCCCCTGACCATCCTTGGTCCGCTGGGCTGTGGCATCCAGACCGGCGCCGGATCGGTTATGAATTCGCTCGCTGTGAAGCCGGGCAGCTCAATCGCAGTATTTGGGACAGGGGCGGTTGGTCTCAGCGCAGTCATGGCCGCTCAGGTGGTCGGCTGCACGAAGATAATTGGTGTCGATATCAACACCGACCGTCTGGCGCTCGCGAGTGAACTCGGGACCACCGATGTTATTGATGCATCGAGCGCAAATTCTGTCGAGGCGATTCTCGAAATTACCTCCGGGCGTGGGGTGGACTACGCGCTCGAGACCACCGCTTCGCCGCCGGTCGCTCGCCAAGCAGTCGAGAGCCTCGCGCTACTGGGTACGTGTGGCCTCGTGGGCGTGCCGCCAACCGGAACTGAGCTGGCCGTCGACTTCCACAGTGTCTTGTTCGGGAGATTCGTAAGGGGCATCATCGGCGGTGACGCACGAGCTCAGCTGTTCATCCCGATGCTGCTCGATTTGTGGGAGCAGGGCCGATTCCCATTCGATCGATTGATCAAGTCCTACCCCCTCGAGGACATCAACATTGCCGTTGCTGATGCCGAATCGGGGGCGACGATCAAGCCCGTAATCGAAATGCCGAGCTAGTCGGGTGCCGGGTCGCTGGTGGCGGCGTTCATCATGTCCGTAGCCGGAACGGCAACTGAATCGAGTGTGAGAGTCGCATTGCGCATAACGCAGTCGAGATGAGCGGTCGCCGCCACGACGCCTCCATAAGCGATCGAATTGCCGAGCGCTATGTGGGCACTGCCGAGACTGGATTCGGTTTCCATCGCAACGCTGCATACATGACCAGAGGGGTTCAGACCGAGTGACACCTCCGCGAGGTTGGTCATGCGATCATCGTCGCAGCGGTCGAGCATCTTGACGAGTCGGTGGATTTCGGGTCCGGCCATGTCAACCAGGTGCCCTTCGTCGAAGGTGAGGACGACGGGGTCTCTGAGCGGGCCGACCCCCATGAACAAGAGGTCGGCGTCGATCACAGCAATACCCGATGTGGTCCCCTCTATTGGGGCGGTGCCAGCCTCGATGTCAGGCGGCGCCATGTACGAACCAGCGCTTCGGCAGATCCCGTGCAGCACGCGGCCAGGCCGACCGACCACTGAACCACGCAAATCAGTTCCGGCCGGGCTCGTCAGATGAAATTCTGACGCTCCGGTCCAGAGGTCGCCAATCACGTCGGCAGCCACGCGTAGCTCGTCGAAGTCCACGGTGAGAGGGCCACCGAACCGAAGGGTTTCCGAAGTGATTCCCGGCATCGCCAGGTATCGAACTCCGGCCGAGTTGGCATCGCGGCGCGCCTGATTCGACCCGATGAAGATCGAGGTCAACTCGATCACGGCATCAGACTGTCGCATTTCTCGAGCTACTGCGGGGTCAACCTCACAGCCAGGGATGAGAAGAACTGGTATCTCCAGGAGTCGTGCCGAGGCCCCTCGGAATTCCACCCCGCGCTTGAGTTCGTTCACTAGGTTCAACTCTGTATCCCCATCGATCAACAACAGGATCCGTTCGCCTGATTGCACCGCCAGACATCGGTCCAGAACGTTTGCTACCGCGGCGGCCGAACCGGGTCCTTCGACGTGCACGCGGGTCTGGGGGCCTTGATCGTTCGGGGCCATTCTGCTCACATCCTTTCGAACTGATATCTTAGATCCTAGTCGTCTTGAGAATCGAGGAGCAGAAATTGCAGATCGCTGAACACATTCCTGAACGAGGTCACGTCATCGGCGGCAAAATCGCCGCCAGCGTAAATGGTTCCGTACGTCAGCTGATCTGTCCGGCGACAGGCGAGATGCTTGTCGAGGTGTCCGAGGGTGACCACGCCGACATCGAACTGGCAGTTGATGCGGCTTTTGGGGCGTGGCCGGAATGGGCTCGAACGACTCCGGCGGTCCGAAGTGGCAAGCTTCTTCGGCTCGCGGGGCTGATCGAACGGCAGCGGGAGTCCTTTGCGGCCATCGAGTCCGGCAACGGTGGGAAGCCTTTGGGCGATGCCCTGGCCGAGGTTGATTTCGCCGTCGACAACCTTCGATTCTTCGCTGGCGCGGCGCGCAACTTAAAGGTCCAAGCCGCCGGCGAGTACTACGATGGTTTCACGTCCATGGTGCGGCGGGAGTCGGTCGGTGTCGTCGCCGCGATCGCCCCCTGGAACTACCCGCTCATGATGGCCGTGTGGAAGATCGGGCCGGCACTTGCGGTTGGTAACACCGTCGTGTTGAAGCCCGCCGAGGACACGCCACTCACGGCTCTGATGCTCGGCCAACTGGCACTCGAAGAACTCCCCGACGGTGTCCTCAATGTCGTCACCGGAGCGGGGGCAACCGTTGGGGCATCGCTGGTGCAGCACCAACAAGTGGCAATGGTGACCGCGACGGGTTCGGTGTCCACCGGCCAAGCCATCTCCTCGGCGCTCGCCTCATCGGTCAAACGTGCACACCTGGAACTCGGTGGCAAGGCGCCGATGATGGTGTTCCCCGATGCCGACGTCGGGTCGGTTGCACAAGCGGCCGCCATGTGTGGGTATGGGAACGCTGGCCAAGACTGCACTGCAGCCTGTCGCATCCTGGTCACACCCGACCGCTACGACGAGATGGTCGAAGCAGTCGTCGCAGAAGCCGATTCCGTCGCCATCGGTGATCCCGCCGACGCAGATACCGCGATGGGTCCACTCATTTCTCACGCGCATCGCGATCGCGTCCACGGTTTCGTCGAACGCGCGACCGAACAGGGCGCCACAGTCATCCGTGGTGGATCGCCGCTGGAGGGCCCTGGCAGCTATTACGACGCGACCGTGGTCGGCGACGTAGCGCAGGACTCAGAACTTGCCCAGCGGGAAGTCTTCGGTCCGGTCATCGGCATCCAGCGCGTACCAGAAACGGATCTTGTGAAGTACGCGCAAGACGTGCCGTACTCTCTTGCCGCCAGCGTGTGGACCAGAGACGTCGAACGAGCAATGCGCACCGCCGCCGAGTTGCATGTCGGCACGGTATGGATCAACGGTCACTTCCCGCTTGTGTCCGAGATGCCACATGGCGGTCACGGCCTTTCCGGACATGGTTCGGACCTGTCCTCGGCCTCACTCGAAGCGTTTACCGACCTCAAACACGTTCTGGTAAACATCGGGTCGGCGCAATGATGGACTTGCGCATGATCGACTAGATCCATAGGCTGAGATCTCAGATCTAAGTTAGGGGTAGTTATGGTTTACACACTCGCACCGACCCGGAGCGGCAGACCCCATGCTGTACTCGACATACCCGACGGACATTTTCCGCTTGAGCTGGAGGGCGCTATGCCGGCTATTCGCGAGTTGTATCGGAGAGCGAAGTCAGCGGAGTGGAACCCAGCAACCGACATTCCATGGGACCTGCTGGATACGTCGAAATACACCAGCGATGAGCTGTTCGCGGCACGCCAGTACTGGTCGCGGCGCGCATGGAGCGAGTACGGAGCCATCGCAGAGAGTCCGGCGCTGTTGTTGCGATTCGCGAAGGAGCACCGAGAACCTGAGCTCTCCTTGTTCTGGACTATCCGAACACAAGAGGAAATTCGTCACGCTGACGTGTGCCGACGAATGGCGGACGCCTTGGGTGGCTACCTGCCTGAACCAGTGACGAAGGATCTCGAGGAGTCGGTCGCCACGCACGGGGTTCGAGGAATGAGCTTCGACGCCGACACACCTCTGGAGGCACTGTTCGCTTCACTGATCTGTTGCGCGGAGGTCATTGCGTTCGATGTGTTCCGCGCACTCATCAAGACAACGACCGATCCGGTCGCAAAGCAGATTCTGCAGTTGATATTCCGTGATGAGGTCCGGCACTGCGAGTTCGGATGGAAGTACATGGAGTACCGGCTGCCAAACCTGTCATCCGAAGACCTCTCAGCGGTCCGTGACAAGGTCGTCTGGATGATGGAGGACGTCGAGCTGAAGGGATACCACTCAACGTGGCTGTCGCCCACTCCGGACATCAGTGAGATGGAGACTGATCGGCTGGTGTACGAAGCGGGCCTCGGCGCAACCGTCGAGGAGGTCGAGAAACCTGTCATCGTCGAGTCGGTCCAAGGCATGCGCGAACGGATGCGGGAGTGGGGTATCGAGGTGCCTTTGTTCGAGCATCCGAAAATGGGCACGTTCTGACATGGTGAAAGACACGATGAAGGTGACACGATGAACGGAGTAAACGAGCTTCTCGCTGTCGATCGCAGTCACGACTTCAAGCTGGGCATCGAAGATCGCTTTCCCCTCGATCTGACCTCAACCGTTGCACAACAGTGGGCTGCATACGAATCAGCACTCACCGATGTCTGGGACCCCGAGAATGAAGTGCTGTGGGCCGGGTTTGATCCCGCAAGCTCCAGTCCGACCGAACGCGAGGCTGGGGCATCGGTATGGAGCCATCGCGCCTGGATCGATCACGGCTCGATGGTCGAGTCAGAAGCAGTCCTGGTACGGGCCTGCCTCGAGCCCGCCTCGAGCGTCGACTTCAAGTACTGCCTCGGGATGCGGGCTGTTGAACGGGCTCGATCAGTCGATATGTGCCGCATGGCGGCCGAGCGACTCGACCAGTATCACATGGGATCGGCCTCACCGGAGTTGGAACGGCTGTTGAGCGATGATCTTGTGAGGCGAGCGCTACACGTCGAAACAGATCTGGGCGCCTATGTGGCCCGCGCATCTCGTCGCGCAAGCCACAATCGACCTCCGCTCATGGGAGCAGACCCTGCTCGGTCTCCAGGACGGGCTCAAGACATTGGTTGAACTGGTGATCCGCGACAAGATCCGCATGGTCGATGTCGCGTGGACTCAACTCGCCGAGATGACAACGGATTCGGAGCGCGTAACTCGCGAGGCGATGGCAGACAGCACAGCGTACGTGTTGTTCAGCGAGGAGGCCTGCGGTCGTCAACTCCCGGCTCTGCTAGTGCCGTCACCAGAATCGGAGAAAATTGTGGTCGCCCACGAGGTTGCAGCCAAAGCCGGGCTGGGCGGCCTCTCAGCACAGAGCCAACACCAGATTTTCGACACGGCGGTCGTAGAGCTACGCGCGAGGATGTCAGAACTCGGGATCGACCTGCCAGAGCCCACTGAGCATCGACTGTGACGGGCGAGTTGTCGCGATACTGCGACATGACTTGGGAAGATGTCGAGCGCGCAGCGAAGGATGATCGAGTCGTATTGGTCCCAGTGGGAACTGTCGAGCAACACGGGCCGCATCTGCCGGTAGATACAGACAACCGTATCGCGGAAGCGTTCTGTACTGCTGCCGAACAGCATTGCCGTGAGAACACTTGTCTAGTGGCACCCACGGTGGGATTTGGATTGAGTCAACATCTCGCGGACTTCCCCGGAGCGGTCTTCCACACTTCTCACGTATTTGTCGATGTCTTGACAGAGGTGTTCGCCTCGTACGCCTCCTCGGGGTTCAGGCGGGTACTGGCCCTCAATGCGCATGGGTCAAATGTGGCACCCCTGGACCTCGCTACCAAGGAGGCGCTCCACCGTCATCCCGGTCACCAGTTTGCATCGGTCTCGTGGTGGGAGCTCTCCGATGTCCGAGACGTAGTTGCACGGTCGGGACCGCCGTCCCAAGCGAGCCATGCATGCGCGTTCGAGACGTCGATAATGCTCACCAGTGCACCCGAAATGGTCCGGCTCGACAAGGTCGTTCCAGGGCAGCCGTATCCCGACAGCGCTCACGTGTGGCGCGACCTCTTTGGTCGCCGCCCCGAACCCACGCATCGCAATCCAGTACGTCTGACAGAGATGTGGAGTAGCTGGTCCGACAACGGCGTTCGGGGTGATCCGCGAGATGCGACTGCCGAACTGGGCGAAGCAATGCTCGAGGCCGGTGGAAAAGAGTTGGCCGCGATCATCGACGAACTACGTGGACGCCCGCTGCGTGATGCCCGACGAAACGATCCACCGAGGCACAAGGAAGGCGAACCATGAAAGCTGCGATTCTTCGCACCATCCCCGGCGAACTGACGATCGAGGACGTGGACATCGACAGGCCAGGACCACGAGAGGTTCTGATCCGCACGAAGGCGGCGGGCGTCTGCCACAGTGACCATCACTATCTGACTGGAGCGTATGACACGCCACTTCCGACGGTCATGGGGCACGAGTCGGCTGGCGTGGTGGAGGCGGTGGGCGAATTGGTCAGCTACGTGTCGCCCGGAGATCATGTCATCACATCGCTGTCGGTGTTCTGCGGCCACTGCTCATACTGCCTCAGCGGTCGCATGGCATTGTGTCCGCATACCGACACGATAAGACCACCGGAGGTGACTCCTCGGCTCTCACAGGACGGTGAGGTGATTCACCAGTACGCCGACGTCTCGTCGTTTGCCGAGCAACTTCTCGTGCACGAACACGCCGTCGTCAAGATTTCTCCGGAGATGCCATTCCCTCAGGCAGCGCTTATCGGCTGTGCCGTAACCACCGGTCTTGGCGCTGTGTTTCGCACGGCCCAGGTACGCCCGGGTGAGACCGTCGCCGTGATCGGGTGCGGTGGTGTCGGTCTCAACGCAATCCAGGGAGCGCGCATCGCCGGTGCAGGGCGCATCATTGCGATCGACGTTGTCAAGACAAAGCTGGATCTCGCGAAGAACTTCGGGGCGACGGACTCAATCGATGCATCTGCGGACGACCCCGTTGCTGAGCTACTTGAACTGACCAGTGGTGGGGTAGACCATGCCTTCGATGCAATAGGGCTTGCAACGACCCCTGCGCAGGCTTTCGCGATGTTGAGGGCCGGGGGAACGGCCACCGTGATCGGAATGGTTCCGTTAGGCGTGATGGTTGAGATTCCTGGCGTCGACTTCCTTGCCGAGAAGCGGATTCAGGGTTCCTGCATGGGAAGCAACCAGTTTCGAACCGACGCTCAGCGGTTTATCGATTTCTACTTCGATGGGCGACTGGAACTCGACTCGTTGATCACCGATCAGATTGGCCTGGACAAAGTCAATGAAGCCATGGAAGCATTGACGACGGGCAGGGTCGCTCGAAATGTGATCGTCTTCTCATGAAGAGTGTCAGTACACAGTTGCGCGAAGCCAGTGGCGAGAGTTGGGGAAGCCTCGTCGAGAACACCTTTGTCGCGCAGATGGCCGACGGGTCACTGCCGTTGGATAGTTTCCGGTTCTACATCGAACAGAACCTGCTGTACCTTCCTCGATACTCCCGCATGTTGGGCTTCGCTGTGGCGAACTCGCAAGACTTGAGGTACCTCGGGCGATTTCAACGTGCACTCAAGCAGATCATGGAGGTTGAGGTCCCGGCCAACGAACGACTGCTGGCGGATGTAATCCACCGAGGTGCCGCTTCTCTCGGTGGGACCACGGCGGGGACCGCATGCGTTGACTACGGGAATTTCCTGGTGGCGACAGCGGCAACATGCAGCAGCAACGACGTAATCGCGGCGATGCTCCCGTGCGCGTGGAGCTACGCCGATATTGCCGCTAGGTACGGTGCGGTCGCCCCTCACCCCATCTACGAACAGTGGCTCGGTGTCTTCGGAGGAGATGACTACCAGACCTATATCGAAGGTCTCATCTCTGAGGTCGACGCGCTCTTCGGTGATACTCCTCTGCCCGATCTCGACCGGCTGAAGTCGATTTTCGCCACTGGTGTCCGGATGGAGACAGCATTCTGGGCTGCCGCTATGAACATAGAAAGGCCCGGTGGCCGGTAGGCCAAATCGCTCAGAGCAAACGACTCTGACGTCGTCTTCGATCGGCGGTGGTGTAGCAATTCACCGGCGCGTCGAACGGAGTCGGGGACACTTATGTCGAGTTTCTCAGTCGACATGGACTGACCGATGTAGCCACACAGAGCAACTTCGCTACTCAATGGTTGACTTCGATCCCAACGTTGGGTCATTCGGCCAGATTGACCCAGACCGTCTTGCTCTGCAGGTATGCGTCGAGAGATTCTGCTCCGAGTTCACGGCCGAAGCCGCTCATCTTAGAACCTCGATATGGTGCAGCGACATCGAACATCCCGTAGGTGTTGACCCACGCGGTGCCGGCCCTCAGTGCGGCAGCAACCCGAGGTGTTAGGCGCACGTCAGTGGCCCAAATCCCGGCCGCGAACCCGAATCGGACATCGTTTGCCTTCTGGATCACTTCGGATTCGCCCTCGAACTTTGAGATAGCGAGAACGGGCCCGAAGATCTCGTCTTGCATGGCGGCCATCATTCCTGCGCCCCAGTTGCGCCCGTAGCGTCCGACAACAGAGGACAGAGCCGGGTAGCAGCGGTTGTAAACAACTCCGTCTTCCACCTGGTAGACCCGCATCTACCAGGTGTGATGCACGGCTGTGGGCCTGCTTTGCAAGCAGGGGTCGTGGGTTCGATTCCCATCGTCTCCACCATCAAAGCCCCTGGTAACAGCACTGCTGGGGGCTTTTCCGTGTCTCGGGACAGGTGCCGTGAGCGCCGGTTGCGCGCTAAGCATCAGATCACTGCGGACTACGGCACGGACAAAGTCGAGCATAGACGAAAGCCTCTAGCGCCAGAAG
>JAADHX010000229.1 GCA_013151655.1 Actinomycetota bacterium | reverse complement strand
ACTTATCTGGGTGGCGTGCCATGGACGGCGCTGGCCGCATCCGGAGCGCTACCAGGGGTCCCAGCCGAAGTACTGGCAGACCTCGACGCGCTGTTCCTGGTTCAGCCTGCCCCGTTCTCGGGCACGATGTTCTGACGAAACCCTAGAAACGCGATCAGGGCCCCGAGAACACCCCATCGTTGTTCGCCATGTGCTGCTCTTTCGGGTTGTAGGTGCTGCCGCCCTCTTCTTCCCAACGAGCAAGTTCGGCGCGGCCGACCACGAACCAATGAACTTCGTCAGGGCCATCGGCCAGGCGCAGCGTGCGCTGCGACGTATACATGTCGGCGAGCGGCGTCCACTGCGAAACGCCGGTTGCACCGTGCATCTGAATCGCGTTGTCGATGATCTCACAGACCCGGATCGGAACCATCGCCTTGACCGCGCTGACCCATACTCGGGCCTCTGCGTTACCGAGTTCGTCCATGGCTTTCGCCGCGGTGAGGACCATTCGACGCATACCTTCCAGCTCGATGCGCGACTGGGCGATCAGTTGGACATTGCCACCGAGATTCGACAGACGCTTTCCGAATGCCTCCCGGGAAAGACCGCGCTTAACCATCAGTTCAAGCGCTCGATCGCCCGCACCAACCGCACGCATGCAGTGATGGATACGGCCGGGCCCGAGACGAACTTGGGAGATCTCAAATCCGCGGCCTTCGCCTAGCAGGATGTTCGCATAAGGCACGCGAACATCGTTGAATCGAATGTGCATGTGGCCGTGCGGCGCGTCGTCTTTGCCGAAAACGTGCATTGGGCCGAGGATCTCGACTCCGGGTGTATCGGTCGGCACGAGGATCTGTGACTGACGCTGGTGCTTGGGTCCGTCTGGGTTTGTCTGAACCATCGTGATCATGATCTTGCAGCGCGGATCGCCGGCACCTGAGATGTAGTACTTCTCTCCTGTGATGACCCACTCGTCACCGTCACGAATCGCCTGACACGAGATGTTCTTGGCGTCGGACGATGCCAGATCGGGCTCAGTCATCGCGTATGCGGAACGAATTTCGCCGCGTAGGAGGGGTTCGAGCCACTGCTCTTTTTGTTCGGGAGTTCCGACGCGCTCGAGCACCTCCATGTTGCCGGTATCGGGCGCGGCACAGTTCATCGACTCCGATGCGAGAGGGTTCTTGCCCAACTCCATCGCGATGTAGGCATAGTCGAGGTTCTTGAGGCCTTCGCCAGTTTCAGCGTCTGGAAGGAAGAAGTTCCACAGACCCTGTTCCTTTGCCTTGTCCTTTACCGACTCGAGCAGTTCGAGTTGGCCAGGCGTATAGGACCAGCGATCTTCACGATTCTCGCCCAGGCGAAAGAACTCTTCGGTGATCGGCTCGACTTCGTCGGCGACAAATTTCTTCACCTGCTCGTACAGCGGCCGAGCCGCGTCGGACATCCGGAGGTCGTACATCTCTACGGTTGATTCAAGGCCTGCCATCGTCTACTCCCAAGGGTCGCGTTACGAAGCCGAACCTAATGACGATGCACCCGCTCGGACGCATCGAACCTGAAACGCTGCTGGCTGCCACTTCCGACCCTTCCGTCCCAGGCACCTGTGACGCCGGGGTCTGACCCCTCCGTCTCAGGTTGGCATCAAGCGTTGAGCGTGACCTCAAGGGCTGCGCGAAGTCGTTGCAACTCAGAGCGGGCGTGCGCGACGTCGTCGCTGTCGGCGCCAGCGCTGTGACCCAAGGCTTCGGCAAGATCCAGTTCGGCGTGGAGAACGTGACGCGTCGCCTTGCCAGCGTCGTCTCCATGCTCGCGCTTCGCGGCGTGCACCAAGTGGCGACGGTCGCGAGGAGAACCGACCATTGCGGTGAGTTCGTCGTCGGTTATCAGCCCGGTGGCGACTTCGGGGGCAAGAAGATCCGACATCCATGGACGCAGCTGACGGTTGGTCCAGCGCCCGATCATGACAACCAGAATTACCGCTGAGATGCCGGTGAGTAGTCCGAGGAACTGGATACCGCTAAACGCGGCGTAGTCCCAAATACCGTGGAGCAGAAGCGACGCGGCGATCGGTCCGACGGCTCCCGGAAGCCGGGCCCCTAGCGGCTTGCCTCGCGACTGCACCCATGCTCCGATACCAGCACCCACAAGGGCTGTGTAGAGCGCATGACTCACGAGACCGGCGAGAAGACCACGACCCAGGAAAGTCGTTATCGAGTTGTGTACTTGGTCGAATCCGAAAGCCGTGCCCGACGCTCCGACTCCGTACATCCAGTCTTCGAACACCTGGAACCCGAGCCCGACAAACGCTCCAAGAATGAATCCGTCGTAGCTCGTACGGACGTGCCTGCTCGCCAACAGGATCAACATCACAACGCCGACACCCTTGGAAGATTCCTCCACAAGCGGAGCCACAATCGCCGGTCCCCACGCCAGCGCGAACTGAGAATCGAAGAGCTTGCTCATAATCGAGAGCATCGCTGCGTTCCCCGGCAGGGCCATAAGGAACGTCGCAATCAGCCCGCCCCAGACGAACCCGATCACCGCCAACCTGCGGGTCTCGCGGCCGAAGCGGTCTTTGTGATGTATGAACCACGCCCACGGAAGAACGTAAAGGCTCCACAGAATCGTGCTCGACACCATCGCCGGCATCAGTTGGTCGGAAAAATTTACTACCTGTGTGGCGAATTGAAAGACGCCGAGAACGAGGGCTCCCACATATAACCAGAAGGCTGGATTGTGTGGCTGCCAGATAACAACGGGGGATCCCCATCCGGCGGCGTCGATCGCCTCTGTTCGATCTTGTGTTGCGGTCTGCTCGCTCATGATGTTGCTCCGAACTGCAGCGAAAGAATCATCGCATTGATCTCATCTGCAAATCTGGTCGCCATCGGTTCGGGACCGAGGGACTCGATTTCGACTCCAACGCCATCCTCGGCGAAGACCGCGAACACGCCGTGAGAGTTGGCGGAGTCGAACGACTCGATGAGCCCCGTCGACCCTTGGGTGGTAGTGATACTCGACTGTGGACTCGTGATCCGATCGATTCCGAGTGAGTCGTTGGCGCTTTCCATCAGTTCGGAGAGGTCGCCGTCAAATGTGCCTACCGTGACCGTGACGGTCAAGCCGCTGTTGTGCACGACGAGCAGTCCCTGCGTGAGCGCCGTCTGAGGATCGACCTCCCAACGTGTTGGTGGCACAATCGTTACGCCGGATCCGACGTCGAAGGTTTGCCCAGCCGCAACCTCGGTTTCGTAGGAAATCGAGCTGTCGATGTATGGCACGGCCACCGCCCACAGAACAATCAGGGCGAGGACGGCGAGTGTGGCGGCCAACTTTCGACGATCGAGGCCGAGCACACGATGCTCGACAGGGACGGACTTCATGAGCATGGCCGGGGACTATACCGAGCCGAGCATGCGAGGGAGGGTCCTGACCCCTCCGTCTCAACTCGACTGGCGAAGGTGGACGGGAATCCGCACCCCATTGAGCGCGTCCCGAGCTGTGATGCGTGGTGCCCATTGGTCGTGGTAGGAGTTGACCGCCCATCGTCCGAGCCCGACATTTTCGCCCTAGCCCAGGGGGACCAACTCGACAACCGAGTGCTGGGAATGCATACCCCGTAGCCAGCGGAGTTGGTGAAGAACGGCGCTGAGAGGTACGTGCGTTGTGTGCTTCACGTGTTCGGATCGTACTGTTGGGTTATCAGAGTGGTGCCGTCGCCTTCGTACACCGATAGCCGGTACGGCACCTTCT
>JAADHX010000236.1 GCA_013151655.1 Actinomycetota bacterium | reverse complement strand
CACAATGTCATCGTTCAGCTCGACGATTCGGCCATTGACCACCGCGCTCATGGCCTCCCAGCCTGGCCGCGCGGCCACCGTGGCCGCGGTCTGGCCGTAACCAATGGTGTCAGCCAAGAAGATGATGTCTGGGTCTGAGTCGATGATGAACTCTTCGTTGAGCAGCGGAAACCCGAACTGCGAGCCATCTTCGTCGGCGGGGTCGGCGATGTTGACCATCGCGGCGAGACCGTAGATGTTGCCAACGAACGTGGCCGATGTGGCCGAGTAATACTCGGTGCCGACCTCGTGAAAGTAGGTGAGCGGCACGTCGTGGGCCACAGCCGAAGCTGCGATCTCGTCGATATCGGACCGCATCTGGGCGACGAGGTCGGCGGCTCCGTCGATTTGGCCAGTCAACACGCCGAGTTCGGCGATCTGGGCGTAAATTCCTTCGAAGTCGGCGGGCGGGAAATGGTTCACAACCTGCACGCCGGCGCCTTCGAGACCACCGACGATGTCGTCGGCCCACCCTGCCAGACCAGTAGGTCTGGCTCGAATGCCAGGATTGCTTCGAGGTTCGGGGCGAAACCACTCAAATCGGTCACCGGTGCCTCGTCTGGGAAATAGCTGAACTCGTCGACCGCGATCACTTGATCGCCGGCGCCGATGGCAAACAGCAGCTCGGTCGAACTAGGCGACAGCGAGATGATGCGGCCCGGGAACTCGGGCTCTGGTGCCGCCGCGGCTGTGGTCGTGGTCGCCTCGGTGGATGTCGTGGCAGCAGCTTCGGTTGTGGTCGTGGTTTCGGTTTCAGCCGCGATGGTTGACGTGCTGCTGCCGACGTCGCTGTCGCCGCAGGCCGCGGCAATGAGGCCAATGGCAACGACTAACGCCGCGAGGGTGGATCTGTGGGTCATTTTGTCTCCGATCGCCGAGGTGGTGGTCGGCGACTCGAAGTTCTCGAGACCGAACCGGGCCCTTCCTCGAGGGTGCAAGGTTCTCTCAGCAGAATTCGACCGGACTCGCCGCCGTTGTGGCGACATAACCGTTGCGGGACAGTGCCGGACTCGAACCGGACTTCGTCTCTTACCGAGAAGGAGCGTTAGCGTAGCGGTTCGCTCGATCAAATACCGACCTCATCGCGAAGTACGATCGAATGTGGACAACGCCAGGAAGTCTTGACAGGTGGCGCGTATGCACCTGTTCGAACCCAGATACGCCGTCGGTTTGAACCCTGAGTAAATAGTCGGCGTCGCCTGAGATGAGGTGGCAGCCAACGATCTCGCGTACCCCACCGGCAGCCTCCTCAAAGGCGTACAGAACGTCTTCGCGCTGGCTCTCGAGCCTTACCTCGACAAACACGGTCGTGGCCAACCCCAGGGCGGATGGAGCGATGGTGGCGTGATATCCGGTGATCACGCCGGTCTCCTCGAGGCGTCTGACCCTTCGTAACGTGGCCGATGGCGACAGGTTGATCCGGGTCGCGAGGTCGGAGTTGGTCAGCCGTCCATCTCGTTGAAGGGCTGTGATGATGGCCGTGTCGGTCGACTCGAGATCGTGCATGGTGGATTATGTCGTCAATGTCCAGTTGAACACAACTATTGTGCGTTTGGGCGTTAGCGCGAGCGAATACCGGTGGGATCTGCCGTTGCGTGGGCCGTATTCTCAGCATATGGATGTAGGTGTACCGACCGAAATTAAGAGCGATGAGCGTCGAGTAGGACTCGTACCGTCGAGCGTTCGCGAGCTCGCGGCTCACGGGCATGGCGTGGTTGTTCAGTCAGGTGCGGGCCTCGGGGTCGGCTCGACAGACGACATGTACGTCGATGCCGGCGCGGTGATCGTCAGATCTGCCGCCGACGTCTTTGCTGCTGCGGACATGGTTGTGAAGGTCAAAGAACCTCAGGCGGGCGAGATCGCAATGCTCCGCGAGGGCCAGATCCTGTTCACCTATCTTCACCTTGCCCCCGACGTACCCCAAACCGAGGGTCTGGTGGCCTCAGGCGCCACAGCCATCGCTTACGAAACGGTGACCGACGCATCTGGTGGGCTCCCACTGCTAACGCCGATGTCGCAAGTCGCCGGCCGACTCTCGGTACAAGCCGGAGCCTGGTGTCTCGAATCGGCCCATGGCGGTTCTGGGGTGCTGCTTGGCGGCGTGCCTGGGGTGGCGTCGGCCCGGGTGGTCGTTATCGGTGGTGGGGTTGTAGGGCTGAACGCCATCGAGATGGCCATCGGACTTGGTGCCCAAGTGACGGTGCTCGACCGCAACCTTGCGGTCCTAGAGCGCCTTGCCCACCGTTTCGGCGCATCCCTAGAGACTGTGTTCTCGACCAGAGCCGCCCTCGAAGAACTGGTTGTCGACGCTGATCTCGTGATCGGCGCGGTGCTGGTAGCTGGGGCCGAGGCTCCCAAACTGGTGAGTCGCGAGCTTGTGTCGCGAATGAACGCCGGGTCGGTGATGGTCGATGTCGCTATCGACCAAGGCGGGTGTTTCGCCACCTCGCACGCGACCACCCACGCCGACCCCACCTACGTTGTCGACGGTGTCGTGCACTACTGCGTGGCCAATATGCCAGGAGCCGTACCTCGCACCTCTACGGCCGCGCTCAACAACGTCACGTTGCCGTATGCCATTGAGCTTGCCGACAACGGGTTGTCCGCCCTGACCGCTGACCCCGGTTTCCTCGCCGGGCTCAACGTGCATAATGGCATCGTGACAAACGAGGCCGTTGCCGTAGCCCAAGGGCTCGAGTGGTCGTCTCCCGAGGTCGCGTTGGGCTGATGGCCGATGCGGTCATGCTCGCCGTAGCGGGTCGTGAAGTCAGGGTCTCGAACCCAAACAAGGTCTTCTTCTCGAAGCGAGGCGAAACAAAGCTCGACCTAATCAACTACTACCTATCCATCAGCGAAGCGGTCATGAGCACCCTTGGCGGTCGGGCCACTCTCCTCCAGCGATTTCCCGACGGAGCCGGTGGCAAGAACTTCTTCCAGAAGCGGGTAGCCAAGGGTTCACCAGACTGGTTGCACACCACCACGGTCTTAACGCCGAACGGCACACCCTCGAACGCCCTTGTTCTCCAAGACATGGCCCATGTGACGTGGGCGGTGCAAATGGGCTGCCTCGGCTTTCACCCATGGCCCTTCCAAGCAGCTTCGCCCGATGTAACCGACGAACTTCGGATCGACCTCGATCCGCAGCCTGGCACCAGCTTCGACATGGCCCGTACTGCTGCTCAACATGTGAAAGACCTATTCGACGAACTCGACTTGGTGGCTTTCATCAAAACCACGGGCAGCCGCGGGCTACACATCTACGTGCCGCTACTCCCCCAGTGGGATTCGACCGAGGTTCGCCAGGCTTCTGTTGCCATTGCCCGCGAACTCGAGCGCCGACACCCAGACATCTTGACGGCGGCTTGGTGGAAAGAAGAACGCGGCGAGCGGATCTTTGTCGACTACAACCAGAACGCTCCCCACAAGACGGTTTTTGGTGCGTGGTGCGCTAGGCCACGGGTTGGAGCCCAAGTATCGACACCGATTCACTGGGGCGAGGTCGACACCGTCGACCCGAACAGCCTCAGCATTGCCACGGTTCCAGACCGCGTGGCCAACGAAGGCGACCCATGGGCTGGTTACCTGGGCAATCCTCAGTCGATCGAGGTGCCGCTCAGCTGGTTCTGGCGCGACATCGACGACGGGCTGATGGACGCACCGTGGCCGCCCGTATACCCGAAAATGCCGCTCGAGCCGCCCCGTGTGGCGCCGAGCCGGGCCGCTAGCCCCGCCGAGCCTCCCGATACCGCTTAATAAGGGCATTCGTCGAAGCATCGTGGGCCAGATCGGCATCGTCGGCCACAATTTCGGTGGCGATGGCTGTAGCCAGAACCTTGCCAAGCTCGACCCCCCACTGATCGAAGCTGTTGATGCCCCACACGGTGCCTTGGGTGAAGACCTTGTGTTCGTAGAAGGCGATCAGCTGACCAAGAACATTGGGCGTGAGAGCCTCGGCCATGATGACGGTGCTCGGCCGATTGCCAGGGAATGAACGGTGGGGTTCGTCGGACGATTTTCCAAAGGCGAGTGCTTCGGCTTGAGCGAACATGTTGGCCACGAGCAGGTCGTGTTGCGATGCGTCGTGGCCTCGGCGGAGATCGGCGGCCGGATGCATGAACCCGATGAAGTCGGTGGGTATAGCCGTCGTACCCTGGTGGATCAGCTGGTAGAACGCGTGCTGGCCGTTGGTGCCTGGTTCGCCCCAGACCACGG
>JAADHX010000284.1 GCA_013151655.1 Actinomycetota bacterium | reverse complement strand
GGTACGGCTCATCTGGGCCAGCGCCGACACGGCCAGGTTCGGGTCGAGACCGTCGGTCCTGAGGCCAGTACGCAGCAGTGCGGTGGCGCTAAGAGCGTGTACTTCGTCGACGATTCTTTGTGCCAAGACAACTCCGCTCGCGGCGATCGGCTCGCCGAAGCGGTCTCGTTGCCTGGCCATGAGTTCGAGGGCTCTTTGGGCCGCGTTCGTGTCGAAGTCGCGCTGGAGCCCAAGTACGTGGGCCGCGTCGGTTGGTGTTACGCCGCTTGGGGTCACGAGGCCCTCGGTCACGAGTCGTTCGAGCGCGAGCTCGCATCGATGGTTGACCGCAAGCTCTCGCCACGACACGGGTCCATCGGCCAGTCGCTCGAGGATCGCTCTGCTAGTGGCGTCGCGGGTGGCGAGATCTTCAGCAGGTGAAGCCAGAACGACCAACCTCGCGACCCTGGCCGACGAGACCTTCGCTTCGGCGTCGGAGCTCAACGCCGCATCGACCGCTTCGGGGAACTCAGCCGACAGCATGGAGATCGGGATTATGCGGCGTGGGCCGAGTCGAAGCGCAGGCCCGGCGATAGTTACCTCGCTGTCTCCCCCGAGCCCCGTGGTTTCGATGTCGATAGCGGCGACCATGGTTTGGTGGCCGCCAACAACTGCGCCCTGCGCCGAGATCAGTGGGCGTCCGTCACGAACCAGGGCGATGTCGGTGGTCGTGCCACCAATGTCGGCCACGATCGCCGTAGTGCCCCCAAGAGGCTGCTTCGATAGATGAACCGCGCCAACCACGCTGGCGGCCGGGCCAGAAAGCACGGTCTCGACCGGCCGTTTACGAGCAACCGCAACCGACATCAGTGAACCGTCGCCACGTACCACCAACACTGGCGCGCTGATGCCAATCTTGGCGAGGTGCTGTTCGGCCGCGACAAGCATGGTGTCGATGACGCCGATGAGGCGTGCGTTGAGTACACATGTGACCGCTCGCGCCGGCCCGTTTAGGGCGCTCGACAACTCATGCCCACAAGTGACCGGTCGGCCAGACAGCTCGGCAATTCGATCGCGCACCATTAGCTCGTGCGCCGGATTCCTGACCGAAAACTGCGCTGCGACCGCGTACCCCTCCACTGAGCCGGTCGTGGCCACGAATCGGTCAACGGCTGTCGGGTTGGGATCGGCCAGAGGTGCGCCACCAGAGTCGTGGCCACCATCGAGCCTCAACCAGGGATCGGCCCCGACCGCATCGGGAATACCGGCAAGGCGACAGCCCTCGTCGTCAAGCCCCATCGTGACCACCGCGATCTTGCCGGTCCGGCCCTCGACTAGAGCATTGGTAGCAAGAGTTGTGGATAGTGCAACCATCGACACGTCGCCAACAGCTGTCCGGGTTGCCGCAATCACATCGTCGATTGCCCGCCCGATTCCGACCGACAGATCGCTAGTGGTGGTCAGCGCCTTAGCACTGCCGATAACCCTGAGTTCGGCATCGACAATCACCGCGTCCGTGTACGTTCCGCCGGTGTCGATCCCGAGAGATAACTGGCTGCCGCCCGAGCTCACCGAACCACAATTCCGCCGCGATCACCGACAACGATCGAGCCGTAACGCTGTTCGTAAACTGGCGGTAGCGAGCGATCTCCGGCTAACGAAACCCACAGGCGGAGAAGGTGCCTTGGTCGGGTTGGGTCGTCGATCCAACTTGTTCGATCGTGCAGGAGCCCGTGATTGTGGACCAACTGAACGTCACCGGGTTCTAGGTCCATAACCATATGCAGATCTGGGCGGTTGGCTAGACGATCGAATTCGTCGAGGGCGTCGCGATGTTCGGGGTCGAGCGGCGACGCGTCTGGAAATCTGGCCGCCGAGTCGATGTATTGGCGCTGGTAGAGGCAGCTGAGCTGACCTTCGTGCCATGACAGCACCGGGATTTCGAACCACGGATCGCGACCATCAGGTATCTCGCCCCGGCGGTCTGTGGCCAGCGGCTCAAACATCCAAGCAGCCAGGTGCGGTTTGGTACGGCGCATCTCTTCGTAGATGGTTTCGACGCTCACGAGCATCGATCGGCCACCTTCAGCCGCGGGCCGAATGCACAGTAACCCGACCGCATCGGCAGAATCGGTGTGAAATGTCTGGCGGGCGTTGGTTTGGTAAATCCTCGCCGTTGGATCGTCGAGGTCGCGTCCGACGTCTTTCACGTGCCCAAGCAGGTCGCCGGCAGCGTTTTGCGAGCGCAGGCTTCCGAGCCGCTGTCCAAGGCGCACAAAGACGTCGGCGGCTTCGCCCATATCGCCGCTTGCGGAGAATAGACCTTTCAGCAGCACGAAACCTCGGCCGTGGATTAGTTCGGACCTGATCTCGTCGGCCAAATCCTGAGCGTCGCTGGTATCGGCCGAACTGTCACCCGCGTCGCCGTTGAGCCCTAGACGTTCGCTCGCAGTGACGATTCGAGTCCAGATCGATGTATCGGATAACTCCGACCCTCGCCAGGTCCGGGCGGTTGGGGCAACGATCGGAAGATTGCTCACTGCCATGTTGTACACCCATCCTGTGCACACGTGGAACTCGAGCCCCTATAGGCGACTGGGGGGCCAGACGCGCCAACTCACCACGCCTTGCACATCGACAATTCGCACGGTCCCCATGAACTGCGACGTGGGATGGTCGCGGTTGTCAGCGAGAACGAAGATGCTGTCCACGTCTAGCACGAAGGCGTCTCGTTCGGCGCCGAATGGTCGGCCATCGAGGTGTGGCTCTGGAGCGGGAAGGCCATCGATCTGGCGCCCACCGGCTGTCCACTCAACCCGGTCGCCAGGCAAACCGACCACGCGTCCTATCAACAGCCCTTCCAGACGAGGCCTGGTGAAGGCAACCAGATCGCCGTTGGCAATGTCGGCTCTGGTGTTGATGAGAACGTGCTCGCCAACACCGATCGACGGTGCGTTGCCGTCGTCGGCCACAACCACTGAGTCGAACACAACTACGACGATGGAGGCCGCCAGGCCCAAGGCGGCCACCACTGCGCCAAACACAGCCAGTAGCCAGCGCACGCGACGGCTGACGCGATGTGTAAATGGGGTTGGTAGGGTCGGATTAACCATTGGTCTGGGGTGGTTTCGGGACCGTCACAGTAGTCGTGACACTCGCCACACCGTCGATGCTGCCAGTACTTCGACCTTCATGTGGCGATAGTGTCTCAGCTTGGGAAGGCCAGGCGGACTATTGTCGTTGCGACATGACGGCCGTCGGCGGTGCTGTTTGGTGCCGGTGAACCTTAAGAAGAGAGGCCCGTATGCAGATCGACTTTTGGATTGACCCGATATGACCTTGGTGTTGGGTGACGGCCAGGTGGGTCGTCGATGAGGTTGCTCCGGAGCGAGATTTAGACATCAACTGGCGTTCGATTAGCTTGTTCAATAAGAACGATGCCGACGTCGATTCGCCATATTTTGCGACTCACAAGTTGCTCAGGGTCTTCGAGGCCGTCAAAGCGAGTGAGGGTCGCGATGCTTCCCAAGCTCTCTACTGGGAGTACGGCCGACGCCAGCACCATGATGGCGACCGAGATGTAACTCCGAGGGAGTTCCTCGAGGGAGCTGGTCTTGATGTTGGTTATGCCGACGCTGCCGACGACGGCGACACATGGGACCACGTGATCCAATCCGAGATGGACGCAGGTCTTGAGCTCGCCGGAAACGACATCGGCACCCCAATTATTGCGTTCGACAATGCCGACGGCGACCGAGTCGCCTAC
>JAADHX010000140.1:1172-4917 GCA_013151655.1 Actinomycetota bacterium | reverse complement strand
GGTAGGTGAAGTCGCAGCCGTCACATTCGTAGCCAACGACGGTGGACTTGGCCCCTAGGACGTCGCCGTAGTCGATGCCTGTGCCTTCGAAGAGCCAGTGATTGGGCTGGTGGATCGTGTAGCCGCCTGCTCCGTTGGTGGCTCGTTTTCCGATGCGGTGGTAGCCGCCGTGGGTGAAGCTGACCCCGGTCATGTGGTTTTCGGGTCGGCCGATTTCGTGGTCTGACCACATGCTTGTCAGTTCGCCGATTCGATCGGTGCCATAGACCGGGTCTTGCTTGAAAAAGCCTTTGTAGCCGATCATCGATGCGTTTGCTGCCGCTTCGCTGGTCGTTGGCGCCGGGTCTTGCATTCGAACTTGCCAGAAGGCGGTGTTGCCGCTGAAGAACGCAACGTTGCCCCCGTTTGCGATGAAGCCCTCTACGGTGTCGCGCATCGGGCCTGACCAGTACTCGTCGTGTCCTACCGAGAGCAACAGGTTGTAGCCGTCGACGAGGCGTGGGTGTTCTTCTAGGTCGGCGTTGATGCACAGATCGATGCCGTACCCGGCCGCTTCTGCCCAGCGGACAAATGGGAGCTCCCAGTCTGGCCAACCTGCCGACCCCGCGTAGGGCGAAAGGTGGTTCTTCGTCAGGTAGCCGATGTGTGTGTTCATATCGGCGTCGGGCGGATTGGTGGTGGTGACCCTTCGGCCCGCGCCAGGTGGTTTGTGTAGGTACCCCCTCGACATCGGCCGCTGTAGCGACACCGTTGTTGCCCCGGTGTATAGGTTGCGCCCGCCGAAGTCGTTGTAGGCGTGCCACGTGTTGGTCGACAGCTGCAACAGAATCGAGTTGGGCGAGTTGGCCGGTGGTCTGAGCACGAAGAACGCGTATTCGGTTCTGGCCTTGCCATCGATGTCGATGGTTAACTCGACTTGGTAGTAGCCAGATCGCCAGTCGTCCTGGGCCGTGATGGCGTGTGCCGCGGGCCAGTCGCAGCCGCTCATGTATGCGCCGCGCGGTGTCGCGTGTTCGTCGGCAGCGACTCTTCCCTCCCATACGGTCGTTTCAATGGCGCCGATCCTGGCGACACTGACGTCGACGACGCGTCCGCCTGCCGACGACAGGTGCATCGACACGGTGCCACCTGGGCCGATCGACTGGGGCCAGCAGTATCCGGTGACGGTTTCAAATGCCATGAGCCTCACTATCGCAGGTCTTGTCCCACCCATGGGTAAGACTGGCAGTTATGGCATTTGGACAACAATCTGGGCCGCCCGCCGGTCATCGTCTTATTCAGTCGCTTTCGGACTTGCTCGAAGCCGCCGGTTTCGCCGATTTCCGCGATGCTCGTGGGGCCATGGGGTTCACACAACGTCAGGCCGGAGGAAAGTTCTCTGTCGGTGAGGCCGAGGAGTTCATCGCCCAACTCGAGACGGCCCAGCATGAGGGAACCGTTATCGAGGCCACTCCGGTCGAGCAGTTGTCGGCAGATGAGGTTGCCATGCGAAGCGCCAAGACCGAGCACCTCGCCGCCGAACTGCAACGGCGTGGCTGGGTGGTAATGGAGCCATAGCTAGCCGCTGCAGGTAAGGGCATACTCGATCGACCGAGAGATCAGGTCGAGACCTGTCTCGGAGAGGTTCTGCCCGCCTCGATAGTCCATGAAGAGCGCGATTCGACACGAGAGCGCAGCAGACCCGTTGGCGAGTTCGTCGCCTGGGTCATACACAAACCACACAGCCCGGTTGGTTCTCCCAGGAACCGTCGCCAGCACGGTCGCATCATCTGAGGGAATGCCGTACGACAGTTTGGCCGCCTCGCTGTACACGGCGGTTGATCCGGCTGTGAGTCCAGAAGTGAGCGGGTGCACGATGCTCGAGACGACAATCGATGAGTGTGTTGAGCTGGTCTCGCGGTTGTTGGACGCGAGACCATTCTCGTCGTGGAGGTAGGCCTCCCAAGTTAGGAGTGGCACGGGAACGTCGGCCAGAAGGTCATCGACGAGCGGCAGCCTGACGGATGATCCCAACACAACCATGGCCACATCGGTCAAATCAGGGCCATTCGTATCGTCTCGCAGGTCTTCGAGGTCATCGTCATCTAGGAGTCGTACGGTCAATCCAGCATCGAGAAGAGCGTCCATCACCGCCAAATCACCAGCTGGCGGCTTTGTGTTGCCGGCGATGAACAGCGCGATCGTTCCCGAATCTGGCGGCGTGGGTGGGTCCGGCGGCGTGACTAGGTCCGTACCGTCGCAGTCCTGATCGATGCCGTCGTCGGCTATCTCATCGGCGCCAGGATGGATCGTGGCGTCGGTGTCGTCGCAGTCGACATCGTCGAGGAAGTTGTCGCCGTCGGCATCAACACGCGGATCGACCGGTGGGTCTGGAGGTGAGGTTAGGCCCCCGCATGACAACGCTGCGGCGATAGCCCTGTCGACGAGGTCGACTCCGGCTGGGGCTAATCGGCGGCCGCCCTGGTAGTCCATGAACAGCGCAGTTCGACAGCTCGCAGCGAGAGCGCCGGAGGGCAGTTGATTGCCAGGGTCATAGGTGAACAGAACGGCTTGATCTGAGCGGCCAGGAACCGTTGCCAGAACCGTGGCATCGGCACTCGGCGTTCCGTACGACAGCTTGTTAGCGGTCGAGTACACCGCCAGCGGTTCGATTAAGAGACCAGCCGTGATTGGATGATCGTTGTTAGCGATCTGTATCGAGGTATAGGTCGACTTGGTTTCTTTGCCCTTGGTTGCAAGGTCGGTCTCGTCGTGTAGATAACCCTCCCAAGTAATGAACGGCACAGCGACGTCGGCGAGACGCTCGGTCACAGATTTCGATCGCACAGAAGAAGCGAGCACGACGACCGATGCGTCGGCGAAGTCTTCGCTAACCCAAGCCGCATCGTCGTCAACGATTTCAACCACGAGCCCGGCAGCGATTAGACGATCCATCACGGCCAAGTCTCCCGCTGGGGGCCGGATCGACCCAGATATCAGGATCGCCGTAGGCGGCTCGGCGGACAAGACGGCGTCGGCCACGAACTCCTCGCCCACGGCTAGCTCGATTACCGAAGCGTTCTCTTCGGCGAAGGCGTCGTCGAAGTACTCGGATGCGACGTCCTGATCTGAGAATCGGATCGTGTACGAACCGGGACTCAGCCCTGCGAACCGATACTCCCCAGACAGCGCTGCGTGTTTGTACGAAAAGAACCCTCCGACGCGTTTGAGCTGGACGAACGCATATGACAGCGGTTCGCCCGCGTCGTTGGTCAGGGTTCCGGTGATGGCGCCGGCATTTTGCAGCGTGATTTCACCAGAAACGACGGCCCCAGGAGCAATGACCACCTCGCGTGCGTCTTCTCCGGGGAGACCGCCGCCAAGCGACGCCGCGAGGTAGTTGTCCGTTTGATCGATGGCCCAAACAGTCCACGTCGACGATGGGACCCGAACCTCGAAAACGCCGTGGAAGTCGGTGGTGTCGGAGGGTCCGCCAGACCGACCCGACTCGTACGCTCGCACTCCGATGCCCTGAACGGGAACGCCATCGGTGTTCTTCACAACGCCGGCGATGGTGCCGAACTCTGTCATCTGCAACGCTACGTCGGTGATGTCAGCACCAGGTTCAGCCATGAGGTTCTGTGTATCTGAACCCACGAAGAACTGAGCTTCGGCGAACAACCGGACCGGCCCTGGTGCGAGGCCGGGAATCAGGAACGACCCGGTCTCGTCGGTCAGTTCGAAGCGACCGCTACGGGCCTCCCAG